>JAJXVM010000325.1 GCA_021782135.1 Myxococcales bacterium
GCGAGCTCCTCCGCCGGGGCCACGCGCCCGGCGGCGAGGTGGGCGCGCGCCTGCTCCACCAGCTCGCCCGCGCCGCCTCCCGCCTCGGCGGAGGGCGCGGGCGCCGGGGGCGCGGCGGGAGCCACGGCCCGGAGCAGCCCCTGGCGGTGCAGCGCGTAGAGCCGCTGGTACAGGTGGAAGTCGGTGGCGTGGAGCGCGAGCCCGATCTCGTCGATGGTGTTCCCCTCGCGCGCCAGCTGCACGAGCTTGTGCTCGAGCCCGCCCGCCCGCGCCACCCGGGCCTCGTCGAGCTCGAGCGTGCAGGTCCCGCTCGGGAAGGGCGCGCGGAAGGCCTGCCAGGCGGTGGCGCGGAACTCGGCCTCCCGGGCGACGTCGGCGAGGGGCACCACCGCGTCGAGCTCCTCGCGCGGCGGAGGCGGGTCGTCGTCCACCTGGAACACGCCCGAGTCCCAGACCAGCGCGTCGAGGAGGGTCTCGCGGATCTTGAGCGCCAGCACCTGCCGCACCACGTCCGGGGTGATCACCCCCGCGAGCGTGAGCACCTTGCCGAGCCGGACGCGGCTCTCTTCCTGCGCCGAGAAGGCCTTCGTGAGCTGCTCCTCGGTCACGTGGCCGAAGTTGATGAGCAGCTGGCCCAGGTACTCGCGGGGATCGTTGGAGGCCGCTCCCACGGCCGCGCCCCGCTCGACGTAGATGGTCTTCCTCACCGTGCCCCGCTCGCTGGTGAGCGTCCCGGTGGCCTCCCGGCGGACGAGCAGCTCGACCACCTCGAGCAGCGGCATGACGGAGAAGTGACCCATGAGCCCGCGCATGCGCGGATGGTCGCCTGTCCCCCGGCTGGCGGCAAGTTCGGGGGTCGGGTACAAGGTTCGCCATGAGCCAGCAGAACGGAGGATCGCCTCGCGCCGCCTCGCCGCGCCGTGGCAGGCCGCTGCTCGCGGCCGCGCTCGCCGTCGGGCTGGTGGCGGCCGGCCTCGCGGGCTGGCGGATGTACGCCGCGCGCGCCCCCCGGCTGCCGCCCGTGCCGTCGCAGCTCGGCCTGCTCGCGGTGGACCTCCCGGCGCCGGCGTTCCGGGTGCAGGCCGCGAGCGGCGCGCCGGTCTCGCTCGCGGACGTGAAGGGCGAGGTGACCCTCGTCCACTTCTGGGCCACCTGGTGCCCCCCGTGCCGGGAGGAGCTGCCGGGGCTCGTCCGGCTGGGGCGCGAGCTCGAGGCGCGCCACCCGGGCAAGTTCAAGCTGCTCGCCGTCTCGGTCGACGACAGCTGGGAGGCGGTCCAGCAGTTCTTCGCCATGGCCGGCCCGCCCGGGGTGCTCGTGGCCCGCGATCTGGATGGGTCCTCGATGCAGGCCTACTTCTGCGGCGCGCGCGGCGCTTGCCCGAAAACTTTCCAGTTCCCGGAGTCTTACGTCGTGGATTCGCGCGGCAGGCTGGTCGCCTACGTGCCGGACGCCCTCAACTGGTCCGAGCCGGCGGCCCGGGAGTACCTCGAGGCCCTCATCGGCGGCTGAGCGGGCGGCGGTTTCCCGGATCCGGAGGACCTGGCCGGGGAGCCCCGGCCGGCGCGCCGCCGGCTTTGCTTGGAGCGGCGCCCCGGCTCGACTATAACCGCGAGGAAACCTCGGATTTCACTCGGAGGACGAGCCATTGGCCGAGCGCGGCGACGGTATCCCGGTGGTGGTCATGGGGCTGGGCGACATCGGTCGGGCGATCGCCCGCGCCGTCCTGGCCGGTCCCGACCTGCGGCTCGTGGCCGCGGTGGACCGGGCGCCTGCCCTCCACAGCCAGAAGCTGGAGACCCTCCTCGGTGTGCCGTGCCCCGGCATCCCGGTCCACGCCGAGCCGGCCCGGGCCTTCGCCGCGGCGCGGGGAGGGGTGGTCCTGCAGGCGACCACGTCCTCCTTCCACGACGTGCTGCCGCAGATCGAGCAGGCGCTCGGGGCGGGGCTCTCGGTGGTCTCCACCTGCGAGGAGCTCGCCTTCCCGTGGCTCCGGTTCAAGGAGGAGGCCGACGCCCTCGACCGGCTCTGCCTCAAGAAGGACCTGGGCGTCATCGGCGTGGGCGTGAACCCCGGCTTCGCCCTCGATCGTCTCCCCGCGTTCCTCTCGCAGGTCGCCGGTCCGGTGCGCCACATCCGCGCCACCCGGGTGGTGGACGCGGCGCTGCGCCGCCCCGCGCTGCAGCGCAAGGTGGGCGCGAGCCTCACCGAGGAGGTCTTCGACGCGGCGGTGGACCGGGGCGACCTGGGCCACATCGGCCTGGCCGAGTCGGCCGCGCTGGCGGCCCTGGGTTGCGGGATGGAGCTCGACGAGGTGGAGGAGGAGATCGAGCCCATCCTCGCCGACCGCGACCACGACTCGGCGGTGCCGGTGAGGAAGGGGCAGGTGGCCGGCATGCGCCAGGTGGCGAGCGGGTTCGTGGACGGCCAGGAGGTGGTGCGGCTCGACGTCACCATCGCGGTCGGCGCGCCCGACCCGCGCGACGAGGTGGAGCTCGACGCCGACCCGCCGGTGAAGGTGCGCATCCCCGGCGGGCTGGCCGGAGATCAGGCGACCGCCTGGCTGGTGGTGAACGCCGCCACCGCCATCGGCGAGCTGCGCGGGCTGGTGACGGTGCTGGATCTTCCCTCGGGGCGCTGAGGCGCGGGAGACAGGATGCTCGAGAGGTCACTCGTCGGCCGGGAGAGCGAGCCGCGGGTCGTCGAGGTGGAGCGCGGGGCCATCCGGCGCTTCGCCGAGGCCATCGGCGACCAGAACCCGATCTACGAGGACGAGGCGGCCGCCCGCGCGGCCGGGTTCCCGGGGCTCGCCGCGCCCCCGACCTTCCCCTCGGTGCTCGTCGCCGACGCCCGCTTCCGCCAGGCGCTCGACCTCGAGCCGGGCTCCTACCTCCTCGGCGAGCAGTCGTTCGAGTACGGGCGGCCCATCGTGGCCGGAGACCGGGTCCACCTCAGGAGCCGGGTGGCGGAGGTGACCGAGCGGCCGGGGCCGAGCGGCCCGGCCGAGATCCTGGTGATCGAGGACGAGGGGCGCGACGAGGCGGGGACGCTCCTGTTCCGCGCCCGCCAGACGCTGGTGCTCCGGCGAGGGTGAAGCGATGAGCCTGCTCGCGCGACAGCTCTACTTCGAGGCGGTGAAGGCCGGGGACGAGCTGCCGCCGCTCGTGAAGCCGCCCATCGACCGGCTCCAGATCGCCCGCTACGCCGGCGCCTGCGGGGAGTTCAACCGGCTCTCGCTCGACGAGATCCACGCGCGCAACGCCGGCTTCCCGAGCGTGATCGTGCCGGGCATGCTGGCCATGGGCTTCGCCGGCGAGCTGGTGGTGGACTGGCTTCGGGGCGCGCGCCTGCGCCGCTTCTCCGGCCGCGTCGTCAAGATCGTCTGGCCGGGCGACGTCCTCACCTGCCGCGGACGGGTGGCGGGGCGGCGGTTCGGCGAGCCGGGCAGCTACTTCGTGGACATCGACCTGTCCGTGGAGAACCAGCGGGGCGAGCTGGTGCTGCGCGGGCAGGTCACGGCCCAGCTCTACTACAGCGGCGAGGACGACGCGCGGCAGCGCGCCGGGCAGTCGCCGCTGGTGGTCACCGAGGCCGAGGAGGCGGAGCGGCTGGCGAAGCTGCACCCTCCGCCCCGCAAGCCCCCGCCCCCGCCGCCCAAGGCCGCGCCGCCCAAGGCCGCGCCCGCGCCGAAGGCGGCCGCGCCCCGGGCCCCGGCCGCCGAGAAGCCTCTCGC
>JAJXVM010000041.1 GCA_021782135.1 Myxococcales bacterium
CAGGAGCTCGTCCCAACCGAGCGGGGCCAGCGCGGCGCGCACCTCGGCGGCGGTCGGGGGGTGACCCGCCGCCGTGCACCAGTCGATCACGCGCGCGATCAGCTCTTCGTCCAGCTCGGCCATGGCGAGCGGAACCTGCGTGAACGCGCGCGCGGAGTCAAGCGCGCGGCTCGAAAAGCTTGGCGCCCGCGAGCGGGGCGTGGCATGAGTCGAGCGATGGCTCCAGAACCGAGGGAGCAGGGGGGGGCCCTGCCTGCGTTCATCCGGGCAGCGCGGCTTCCCCTCTACGTGCTGCTGCTCGCGGCCGCCGCCGTGGCTCTCTACGGCGGCCCGGCGCTCGATCGCGTTGTGCGGGGGGGCGCGACCGGCTCCTGGGCGCTCTTGCTCGCGCCGCTGCTCCTCGGCCTCTTCATCGTGGGCTTCACGGCGTACCGCTTCGCCCTGGTCCAGGCCGGGCGGTACAACGCCGGGAAGGCCATGGTCCAGATCGGGCTCATGGTGCTGGTGCTGAGCTTCATCGTGCCGGGTTCGCTGGAGCGTTACCGCTCCGCCGGCTCGGCGCGGCCGGTGGACCTGACCCGCTACCTGCGGGCGCAGGACCCCGACGCGCGGGCCATGGCGGCGGAGCTGGTGCGGCACCGGCCCCGCGCCGAGGCGCTGCCCTACGTGGCGCGCCTGGTCGCGTTGCTCGACGACGGCTCTCCGGAGGTTCGCCGCCAGGCTCACGCCTCCCTGGCGGCGCTCGCGGGGGAGGACGCCGGCGGCGAAGGGCCGGGTGCGGCCGACCGCTGGCGGTCCTGGTGGAGCGCCCACGGGCTGCACCTCGCCAGGTGACCGCCGGGTCATCCGAGTCTCGGTTGGGGTCTTTGCTCGCCGCGCGGAATTTCCCGCTCCCCTTGCGGTGGTCTGTGTCGCGTGATATTGAGAATCACAATCAACATGACCAGACAACCGGAAGCGCAGGGCGAAGGCCCAGGAGAAGCGGGCGCGCGGCATTCCCCGGCCGCCGTGCTGGGGAGCTTCATCGCCAGCCGGGGGCTGAAGCACTCGCGCCAGCGCGACGCCATCGTCGAGACCTTCTTCGAGATGGGCGGGCACGTGCCGATCGAGGAGCTGGTGGCGCGCGTCCGGCAGCGCGACGGGCACATCAGCGTCGCCACGGTGTACCGCACCATGAAGCTGCTGGCGGAGTGCGGCCTGGCGCTGCCCCGCCAGTTCGGCGACGGGCAGACCCGCTACGAGCCGGCCAGCGTCGACGCCCACCACCACGACCACCTCATCTGCACCGGGTGCGGCGCGATCGTCGAGTTCGAGAACGAGGACATCGAGGCGCTGCAGCTGCGGGTCGCGCGATCGCACGGCTTCGAGGTGGAGAGCCACAAGCTCGAGCTCTACGGGCGCTGCGCCGGCTGCCGGGCCGGCGCCGGCGCGGAGGGCTCGCCGTGAGCCACTGCCACACCTGCGCGCCCGCGCTGGAGAAGAAGCAGGTCGTCCCGGCCGGCCGCAGCGTCATCCTGGTCGGAAACCCGAACGTCGGGAAGAGCGTCCTCTTCGGCGCGCTCACCGGGAAGTACGTCACCGTCTCGAACTACCCGGGCACCACGGTGGAGGTGACCCGCGGCTCGGCGACCATCGCCGGCGAGGCCTGGCACGTGATGGACACGCCGGGCACGAACAACCTGCTCCCGATGTCCGAGGACGAGCAGGTGACCCGCGACATCCTCATGTCCGAGCGGGGCTACTCCTGCCTCCAGGTCTGCGACGCCAAGAACCTGCGGCGCGGCCTGCTCCTGGCGGTGCAGCTGGCCGAGGCCGAGGTGCCGTTCGTGCTCGCCCTCAACATGTACGACGAGGCGCTCGGGCGCGGCATCGCGGTGGACCACGCGCGCCTCTCCGAGGCGCTCGGCGTCGAGGTGGTGCCGACCGTGGCGGTGCAGCGCAAGGGGCTGCCGCAGCTCGCCGAGGCCCTCGCCAAGGCGCGCGCCTCGCGCTTCCTCGTCCGCTACGACGACGCGGTCGAGGCGGCGGTGGCCGAGGTGGTGCCGCTGCTGCCGGGGCACGGCGGGCTCGGGAAGCGCGCCCTGGCGCTGATGGCGCTGGTGGGCGACGAGTCGCTGGCGGCGCAGCTCGCCGGGCGCATGAGCCCGGCGCAGCTCGCCGTGCTCGACGAGGCGCGGCGCCGGCTCGCCGCGCGCTACCCGGAGTCGCTGCGCTTCGTGATCTCCCGGCAGCGGCTGGCGGCGGTGGACCGGCTCCACGACGCGGTGCTCACCCGGGCCGGCGGGACGTCCCTCGGGAGCAGCTTCGCGCGGCGTCTCGGCGGCTGGGCCACGCACCCGGTGCTCGGCCTCCCGTTCCTGCTGGCGGTGCTCTTCGTCTGCTACGAGTTCGTGGGGGTCTTCGGGGCGAAGACCGCCGTCGACTTCCTCGAGAACACCGTCTTCTACGAGCACCTCGTGCCCTGGTTCGACCGGCTGGTGCGGCTGCTCGTGCCGGGGGGGGCGGTGCAGACGTTCCTGGTCGGGCCGGCCGGCGTCCCCTTCCGCGAGCACGGCGGTCTGCTGGTGGGCCGGTACGGCATCGTCTCGATGGGGCTCTCCTACGGCATGGCCATCGTCCTGCCGATCGTCACCACCTTCTTCATCGCCTTCAGCTTCCTCGAGGACTCGGGCTACCTGCCGCGTCTCGCGGTGATGGTGAACAAGCTCTTCAAGCGCATGGGGCTGAACGGCAAGGCGGTGTTGCCGATGGTCCTCGGGCTCGGCTGCGACACCATGGCCACCATGACCGCCCGGATCATGGAGACGCGGAAGGAGCGGGTGATCGTGACCCTGCTGCTGGCCCTGGCCGTCCCCTGCAGCGCCCAGCTCGCCGTCATCTTCGCCATGCTGGGCGGGGTCACCCCGGTCGCGGCCGCCTGGTTCGCCGGGACCGTGCTCCTGGTGCTGTTCCTGGTCGGCTGGCTCGCCGCCAAGGTGATCCCCGGTCGCGGCTCCGACTTCATGCTCGAGCTGCCGCCGCTGCGGCTTCCCCAGGCCGGCAACATCGCCGTGAAGACCCTGGCCCGCATCGAGTGGTACCTGCGGGAGGCGCTGCCGCTGTTCATCCTCGGCACCCTCATCCTCTGGGGGCTCGACCGCGTCCACGGCATCGCCCTGCTCGAGAAGCTCGCCGCGCCGGTGGTGGTCGGCCTGCTCCACCTCCCCAAGGAGGCGGCCACCGCGTTCATCCTCGGCTTCCTGCGCCGCGACTACGCCGCCGCCGGGCTCTTCCTGCACTACGAGCCCTTCATGAAGGCCGGCACCATGACCCGGGAGATGAACATCGAGGTCACGGTGGCCCTCGTCACCATCACCCTGTTCATCCCCTGCATCGCCAACTTCTTCATGATCCTGAAGGAGCGCGGCTGGCGGACGGGGGTGGGCGTGGCCGGCTTCATCTTGCCGTTCGCCATCGGGGTCGGGGCGACGGTGAACGTGCTCATGAGGTGGCTGTACTGATGGGCGCGCCGGCTCCCAGGCGGCGGGAGGTCAGCTGCCCGCTCTGCGGCACCTCGTTCGATCCGGAGGGGCTGGGCTGCCGCCCCAGCTGTCCCCTCGCCAAGGGCTGCCGGGTCGTCTGCTGTCCTTCGTGCAGCTACAGCTTCCCGCAGGAGACCGGCCTCGCCGGCCTGCTGCGCGGCCTGCTCGAGCGGCGACACCACGACAAGGAGCACCCATGACCATGCAGGACCACAAGCTCGAGGAGCTCCTCGAGACGGTGTTCACCGAGCGGGAAGCGGGCCGGAACGGCTCGGGAGGCGTCCTCGCCAACGCCGGCCGGCACGCGGGCGAGCGGGGGGAGGGCGACCTCGCCGAGCTCGAGTCGCTCGGCCTGCTGCGCCGGTCGGAGGGCGCGGTCCACCTCACGGCCGAGGGCGAGCAGCGGGCGGCCCTGGTGGTGCGGCGCCACCGGCTCGCCGAGCGGCTCTTCCGGGATCTCCTCGACGTGGGCGAGGACACCATGGAGAGCCAGGCCTGCGAGTTCGAGCACATCCTCTCGCCGGAGGCGACCGACTCGGTCTGCACGCTGCTCGGCCACCCGCCCACCTGCCCCCACGGGAAGCCCATCCCGCCGGGGCCGTGCTGCAGCGCCTTCCCGAAGGCCGTGCGGCCGCTCGTGACCGGGCTGCCCAGCTTCGAGCTCGGCGCCCCCGGCCGCATCGTCTTCATCGCCCCCAAGTTCCACGACCGCATGGACCGGCTGGCCGCGCTCGGCGTCATCCCGGGCAGCGAGATCCGGCTGCGCCAGCGCTCGCCCTCCTTCGTCATCGACGTCGGCGAGACCACCATCGCGCTCGACCCGGAGATCGCCCGGGAGATCTACGTGAAGCGGGTCGAGGCCTGATCCGCTCCCCGCCGCCGCAGCGCAGCCCAGACAGGACAGAGGCCGAGAGCGCCCAACCCAGGAGAATGATCCGGAACCTCGCCGTCGCAGCCGCCCTCGTCGCAGCCGTCCTCTCGCCCGCCCTCGCCCGCGCCGACCAGCGCTACTACGGCGAGACCTACAACGCCTCCATCGCGCCCACGGGCGCCCTCGACGTCGAGCTGTGGAGCGGGTACCACCAGACCCGCGCCGGGCAGGGGCCCGGCTACTGGGTGCACCAGCTCGAGCTCGAGACCGGGCTCACCGACCACTGGGACGTCGCGCTCTACAACATCTTCCTGTACGCGCAGGGCGACACCACGCGGTACCAGGCCACGCAGATCGAGAGCCGCTACAAGCTCTCCGACCCCGGGGAGTGGTTCGTCGATCCGGTGCTGTACCTCGAGGTCCGCAAGGAGTGGACCGAGGACAGGCCCTGGGGGGTGGAGGAGCGGCTCATCGTCGCGAAGGACATCGGCCGCCTCAACCTCTCCGGCAACCTGGTCTTCGAGCAGGAGTTCATCCCGAACGGCGGCGGGCAGGAGTTCGAGAACGGCTACGCGGCCGGCGCGTCCTGGGAGCTCGTGCCCTGGCTGCGCGCGGGCGGCGAGGCCTTCGGGGCCTGGACCCGGCTCACCGCCGAGGGCCGGACCCTCTCCCAGCACTACGCGGGCCCGGCCATCTCGATCGCCGTCGCCCGCTCTTGGCTGGTGCTCGCGACCGGCTTCGGCCTGACGGACGAGAGCGAGAAGCTGCGTACCCAGGCCATCCTCGCCTTCCAGTTCTGAAGTTCGCGGCGCCCCGTCCCCAACTGCGGCGTGGGCCTGGGCGCCGTCCCCGATATGGCCTCCGCCATGCGTCGCCTGATCGCGTTGCTGTTCCTGGCCGCCTGCGCCAGCCCGGGCTCCCGCGCCCCGGGCCGGGCCGAGGGGGCTGCCCCGGATGGCGCGGCGCTGTACCGCAAGCGCTGCGCCTCCTGCCACCGGCTGCGCGACCCCTCCGAGCAGACGGCCCAGGGGTGGGCGGAGGCGATGCGGCGGATGGCGCCGCGCGCGCACCTGTCCGACGCGCAGCGCGAGGCGGTGCTGGGCTACCTCCAGGGCCGGGCGCGCGACGCTCCACGATAGCGGCCGATTTCTTTACAGGCGGGCGCCGGCTGCTAGCCTTCCCGCGAGAGGGCAGGCCCGGCAATGCTGCGCGTACAGCGAAAGTCGCTCGTCGTCGCCGGCGTCGCCGGAGCGCTCCTCGCCTGGATCGCGGCCGACGAGAAGGGGCTGCGCCAGCACCTCAAGCTGCAGCGCGAGATCCGCGAGGTGGCCGGCCGCAACGAAGCTTTGCGCCAGGAGAACCAGCGGCTCCGGCGCGAGGCGCGCGCGCTCGCGGGCGACCCCGCCGCGCTCGAGCAGGCGGCGCGCGAGGAGCTGAGCTACGTCCGACCGGGCGAGGTGGTGATCCGGCTCGAGGAGGAAGGGGGCGGCCGGTGAGCCGCCCGGCCCCGACTCCGTCTCGCGCCGCGGCGCCGCCGGACGCGGCCTCGCGGCGGGACTCGGCGGACGGGGCGCGGCCGCGCATCGGGCGCGTCGCGGAGGTGCGCCGGCGGCTCCCCGCCCGACGCCCGCGGCCGCTGCTGATCTCGATCTACGCGGCGGTCGCCAGCGACGGCGGGATCCTCGGGCCCGGCGAGCGGCGCAGGCTGGGCCGCTTCCTCCTGCGCTCCACGCCGGCGGCGGTGGCCGGCGCGGTCGCGGCGGGGCTCGCGATGGGCCTCTTCTCCGATCCCTGGCTCGTGCGGTGGCAGGCCGCCGCGCTGGCGCTCCTCGCCGCCACGCTGGGGGCGGTGCTGTGGCGCCACGCCCACCGCGGCGGCGGCTTTCCGCTCCGGGAGCAGCTGGAGCTGGGCGCGCTCCTGCTCGTCGCCGCCCACGCGGTGTCGCAGGCCTCGGAGGGGCTCGCGGGCCCCGGCGCGCCGCTCCAGCCCGGCGTTTACCTGGTGATGGCCTTCCTGGCCGCCTACCTGGGCCGGGGCGCGAGCCTGGCGATGGCCGGGATCGCGGTGGGTCTCGAGGTCGCCGTCTGGTATGGCCGCGGCTCCGGGCACGGGGCGCTCCTGGCCCTCGTGGCGCGGTGCGGCTTCGTGCTGCTCTTCGTGGCGCTCTACCGCGTCGTGCTGGCGACGCGGGTCGCCGCGGGGCGGCGCGCCGAGGAGGCGGCGGTGGCGCGGCGCCGGCGCGAGCTCGACGAGCGCGCCCGCGAGTTCCGGCTCCTCTCGCCGGAGGGCGGCGAGCACGACGAGTCGCGCTGGGCCGAGGGGGCCGTGGTCGAGCTCGAGGCCGCCGTGCGCGGGGTGGTGGAGGTGGCCGAGCAGGCCCTCCGCAGCCACACCTGCGCCGTGTTCCTGCTGAGCGACGACGACCGGGAGCTCCGGCTGCGCGAGTGCCGCTCCGCGAGCGATCGGGTGGAGCGCGACGCCATCGCGGCCGGCGAGGGGCCGCTCGGGGCCGCCGTCAAGGGGCGCACCGCCGTCCGGCTCGCGGGGGGAGTGAAGGCGGCCGGCTACTACGCCGACGGGACCCGGCCCGGCGCGCTGCTGGCCGTGCCCATCGTGGACCGTCGCGGCGACCACGTCCGCGGCGTGCTGGTGGCGGACCGGCTGGAGGACGAGCCGTTCGGCGACGCCGACGAGCAGCTCCTCTCGCGGCTCGCCGCGGAGCTGGTGCGCGCGGTGCAGTCGGAGCGGCTCATGGCCGACCTGCGGCGGACCCGGGACGAGAGCGAGCGGTTCTACCAGGCCATCGAGCGGCTGAACCGAACCGCCAAGCCCCGGGAGGTCTTCGACGCCCTGCTGGAGCTCGCCGAAGGCCTCGTCGCGGTGGACTTCGGCGCGGTGACCCTCTGCGAGGAGGAGGGCGGCCGGCGGCTGCACCGGGTGGTGCGCGCGCGCGGCGCCGAGGGGGCGCGGGGCCTCGCCGGCCTGGAAGGGCTGGTGTTCGAGGACAACCCCGGCCTGGTCTCGAGCGCGGTGCGCCTCGCCTCCAGCCTCCCCGGCAAGGAGCTCAAGGTCTCCGAGGCGATGGTCTTCGACCCCGCGACGCGCCTCAAGGGGCTCGCCACCCTCAAGGTGGTGCCGCTCCGCACCGGCGGCGAGGTGCTCGGGACGCTGGTGGTCGGCTCCCGCCGCCGGGCCCCCCTCGACGCGGGCGCGCTCCGGCAGCTCGAGGTGGTGGCGCTCCAGGCCGCGGAGTCGGTGCTGCGGGCCCGCCTCTTCGAGCAGGCCGAGCGGCTCGCCACCACCGACGGGCTCACCGGCCTGCTGAACCACCGCACCTTCCAGTCCCGGCTCGACGAGGCGCTCGGCCTGGCCCTCCGCTACGGCAAGAAGCTCTCGTTCCTGCTCTGCGACGTCGATCACTTCAAGAAGGTGAACGACACCCATGGCCACCCCGCCGGCGACGTGGTGCTGCGAGGCGTGGCGCGCATCCTCGCCCGGGAGGCGCGCTCCACCGACGTGGTGGCGCGCTACGGCGGGGAGGAGTTCGCGCTGGTCATGCCGGAGACCGACGCGGCCGGCGCCCTGGTCATCGCGGAGCGCATCCGCGAGAAGGTCGAGGGGGCCAGCTTCGAGACCGAGCAAGGAGCGCTGCGGGTGACCCTCTCCCTCGGGATCGCCACCTGCCCGGACGACGGGACGGCCAAGGCGCGGCTGGTCGAGCTGGCCGACGGGGGGCTCTACTTCGCGAAGCGCAACGGCCGCAACCAGGTCGTCACCGCGGAGGCGGTCCGCGCCGCGAAGCGTGCGGCGGGCTAGCCGGTCCGTGGTACAGTCGGGGCGTCACGGCGCGGAGCGGCTCGCCGCCGCACCGGCGCGCACAAAGGGCCGACCGGTTTGAAAAAGAACTTCGTCCTCGACACCAACGTCCTGCTGCACGACCCCCGCTCGATCTTCGGCTTCGGCGACAACGACGTGGTGATCCCCATCTACGTCATCGAGGAGATCGACCAGTTCAAGCGGGACCTCTCCACCCTGGGGCGCAACGCCCGCCAGGTGGCGCGCTCCCTCGACGAGTTCCGGGCCGCCGGACGCCTGGCCGACGGGGTGTCGCTCGGGGAGGGCAAGGGGCGGCTGCGGGTGCTCTTCACCATGCGCCACCTCCCGCCGGAGCTCGCCGACGGCCACGCCACCGACAACAAGATTTTGGCGGTGGCGCTCGACCTGCGGGAGCGGGAGCCGCAGCTCAAGACGGTGTTCGTCACCAAGGACACCAACCTGCGCATCCGGGCGGACGCGCTCGGGCTGGACGCGGAGGACTACGACGTCGAGCAGGTGGAGCTCGACGAGCTCTGGAGCGGGGTGGCGGAGATCGACGTCGCCCCCGAGGACGTGAACGCCTTCTACGGCCAGGGCAGCGTCGGCCTCTCCAGCGGGGTGGAGGCGCCGCCGCCGAACGCCTTCGCGGTGCTGCGCGACCGCACCAACCCGCAGCACAGCGCCGTCGGCAAGTACAGCGCCTCGCGCCAGGCCTTCGTGCCGCTCATCAAGGCCAGCAAGGAAGGCACCTGGGGCGTCCGCCCGCGCAACAAGGAGCAGTCCTTCGCCCTCGACCTGCTGCTCAACGACGAGGTGCGGCTGGTCACCATCGTGGGCAAGGCCGGGACCGGCAAGACGCTGCTCGCCATCGCCGCCGGCCTGCAGAAGACGATGGAGGACGGGGTCTACCAGAAGCTGCTGGTGTCCCGGCCCATCTTCCCGCTCGGGCGCGACATCGGCTACCTGCCGGGCAGCGTCGAGGAGAAGCTCAACCCCTGGATGCAGCCCATCTTCGACAACGTCGAGTACCTGATGAACCTGTCGCACGCCGAGAAGAAGTCGGGGCGCGGCTACCACGAGCTCATCGACCTGGGCATCGTCGAGATCGAGCCGCTGACCTACATCCGCGGCCGCTCCATCCCGAACCAGTACATCGTGGTGGACGAGGCGCAGAACCTCACGCCGCACGAGGTGAAGACCATCATCACCCGCGTGGGCGACGGCACCAAGATCGTCCTCACCGGCGACCCCTACCAGATCGACAACCCCTACGTGGACCAGACCAACAACGGCCTCGTGCACGTGGTGAACCGCTTCAAGGACGAGCGGCTCGCCGGGCACATCACGCTCTCGAAGGGAGAGCGCTCCCCGCTGGCGGAGCTGGCGGCCAACATCCTCTAGTCTGGCCGGCGCGCGCGGCGGGCGGGGCAGGGCGGCCGGGTCGCGGAACCGGCGGCGGCTCTCCGGCCGACGCAGGAGGGCTCACGCATGGAACACGGAACCGGCGGCCCGACATCGCCCGCCATCGAGTACCCCCTCGACTACAGCTTCAAGATCATGGGGCTGGCCGGGGACGACTTCGCCGAGCACGCGCGGCGGCTGGTGGCCCGGGTGGTTGGCGCGCCCGCCGCGTCCGGCGAGCGGGTGCGCGTCCGCGCGTCGGCGGGGGGCAAGTACCACTCGGTCACGGTGGTGGCGCGGCTCGAGTCGGAGGAGCAGCGGCGCGACGTCTACCTCGCGCTGCACCGGGACGCCCGGGTCGTCTACTACCTCTAGGCGCCCTCCGGCGCGGGAGGTGGGGGCCGCCGGGCCGGGGATCAGGCCGCGAAGCGGGGAGCGCCAGAGCGCAGCCGCTGGCTGCCCGGCCCGCCGGAGAAGTCGACCAGGTCGATCGACCGGGAGGCCATCGAGAAGCGGACCTCGTCGCGCCAGCCCTCGGCGTCGCCGCCCACCTGCAGCGGCATGGGGCGCTCGAAGCGGAGCGAGACCGCCTCGGCGTGGAAGTCGAGCAGCCCCGGGTGGCTGAAGCTGCCGTCCCAGATCTGGCGGAGGTTCATGAGCACCGAGGGGACGCTCACCTCGGTCGCGACCCGCACCTGCATCATGCCGGGGCGCCGATCGGCGAACGGGAAGGCCTTGAGCTTCATCCCGTAGTAGGGGACGGTGCTCGCGGCGGCCATCATGCACGGCCCGGCGTAGAGCAGCTCTCCCTTGCGGATGGCCTGGCCCATCGGCGCCCCGCGGGCGTCGAGCTGCCACGCGGCGCGACCCTCGTTCACGATCTCGCAGTAGGCCGGCCGGCGCTCGGCGAGGTACCGCGGGACGGTCCGCATCGCCACCGCCAGGCCGTAGCCGGGGGCGCCCAGGGCGAGCCGCTCCATCTTGGTGCCGCGGACGCGCGACCTCCACCAGTTGTAGTCGTTGATGACCGCGGCATCGATCCCCACGCCGGCGAAGGGCGTGCGGCGGCCCCCGCAGGTGAGCAGGCCGATGGGGCGCACGAACGGGACCTCGCCTCCGAGGAAGCGGCGCAGGTCGTCCACGTGCCCGTCCGCGCGGGCCCCCACCACCTCGGCCACGGCGTTCCCGGTCCCGAGCGCCAGCACCCCGAAGCGCGGGGTGGGGGCGGACCGGCGCTCCGAACGATCGAGGATGTGGTTCACCCAGGAGACGAAGGTCCCGTCCCCGCCGCCGGTGAAGACCGTCCCGTAGCCCCTGCCGATGACGGTGTCGGCGATGCGGCGGGCGTCGCCGAGGTCCTTCGAGAAGAACAGGTGCTCGTCGGGCACGACGCCCGACAGCTCCCTCCGCACGCGGCCGTTCACCTGCTTGGCGTTCGCGTTGAGCAGCACGGCGATGGAGTGCCGCGTGGTGTCCGTCTGCATGGGGGGTGTGCCCTCGTCCTTCGAAGCGGGTGCCTGACAGCGGTGCCTCAGGTTGCTCGCAAGGCCGGTGCCACGGTGCGTCACAAAACGTTTCAACCTGATATCAGGTGGTTGGCCGGTCGGCGAGTCGCCCGTGACTCCCCTCCAGGCGGGTAGCCAGGGTGGCGGAGTGCGTAGCGCGCTTCGCACCTGGAAAAGGTCAGACGCCCGTTTGACATGCGGTCACGGGGCCTTACGTTGCCCCCGTCCAGGAGGAATTTCGAACATGGCGAAGATCATCGGCATCGACCTCGGCACCACCAACTCGGTGGTGGCGGTGATGGAGGGCAAGGAGCCCGTCGTCATCACCAACGAGGAAGGCTCGCGGCTCACCCCCTCGGTGGTTGCCTACACGAAGGAGAACGAGCGGCTCGTGGGCCAGGTGGCCAAGCGGCAGGCGATCACCAACCCGGAGAAGACCGTCTACAGCATCAAGCGCTTCATGGGCCGCCGCTTCCAGGAGGTCCAGGAGGAGACCAAGCGCGTCCCCTACCACGTGGGGGAGGGACCGAACGGCGACGCTCGGGTCCAGATCGACGGCAAGCAGTACAGCCCGCCGGAGATCAGCGCGCAGATCCTGCTCAAGCTGAAGCGGGCCGCGGAGAACTACCTCGGCGAGAAGGTGACCGACGCGGTCATCACCGTCCCGGCGTACTTCAACGACGCCCAGCGCCAGGCCACCAAGGACGCCGGCGAGATCGCCGGCCTCAACGTGCGGCGCATCGTGAACGAGCCGACCGCGGCCGCGCTCGCCTACGGCCTCGACAAGAAGAAGAACGAGAAGATCGCGGTCTACGACTTCGGCGGCGGCACCTTCGACATCTCGATCCTCGAGGTCGGGGAGAACGTGGTCGAGGTGCTCGCGACCAACGGCGACACCCACCTCGGCGGCGACAACGTCGACCAGATCGTGATGGAGTGGCTCATCGCCGAGTTCCGCAAGGACACCGGCATCGACGTCTCCAGGGACAAGATGGTCCTCCAGCGCCTCAAGGAGGCGGCGGAGAAGGCCAAGATCGAGCTCTCCTCGACGATGGAGACCGAGATCAACCTCCCGTTCCTCACCGCCGACCAGACCGGGCCGAAGCACCTCGCCATCAAGCTCACCCGCGCCAAGCTGGAGCAGATGATCGAGCCGCTGCTGGAGCGGTCGCTCGAGCCCACCCGCAAGTGCCTGGCGGACGCGAAGCTCGAGCCGGCGCAGATCGACGAGGTGGTGCTGGTGGGCGGCCAGACCCGCATGCCGGCGATCATCGCCTCGGTGAAGAAGTTCTTCGGCAAGGAGCCGAACCGCTCCGTCAACCCGGACGAGGTGGTGGCGGTCGGGGCCGCGGTGCAGGCCGGCGTGCTCTCCGGCGAGGTGAAGGACATCCTGCTGCTCGACGTGACCCCGCTCTCGCTGGGCGTGGAGACGCTCGGCGGCGTCATGACCCGGCTCATCGAGCGGAACACCACCATCCCCGCGAAGCGCTCGGAGACCTTCTCGACCGCCGCGGACGGCCAGACCTCGGTGGAGATCCACGTCCTGCAGGGCGAGCGCGAGATGGCGCGCGACAACCGCACCCTCGGGCGCTTCCACCTCGAGGGCATCCCGCCGGCGCCGCGGGGCATGCCGCAGATCGAGGTCACCTTCGACATCGACGCCAACGGCATCCTCAACGTCTCCGCCAAGGACAAGGGCACGGGGAAGGAGACGAAGATCACCATCACCCACTCCTCCGGCCTGGCGAAGGACGAGGTGGAGAAGATGGTGGCCGACGCCCGCAGCCACGAGGCGGACGACAAGCAGCACCGCGAGGAGGTGGAGCAGCGCAACCGCGCGGAGAACCTGGCCTACCAGATGGAGAAGCTCCTCAAGGACAACAAGGAGAAGCTCGCCGCCGACACCGTGAAGGAGATCGAGGCGGCCGTCGAGGAGGTCCACAAGGTCCGCGAGAAGGGGAGCGCCGAGGAGATCAAGGCGGCCATGGAGCGGCTGGAGAAGGCCAGCCACAAGGCGGCGGAGGAGCTCTACAAGAGCGCCGCCCCGACGGGCGGCGACGGCCAGCAGGCCCAGCCCGGCGCGCCCAAGGACGGCGAGCCGCGCAAGGACGACGTCGTGGACGCCGAGTTCAAGCAGGTCTAGGCGCGCGGGCGAGCGGGCGGTCGGTCCGCCGGCTCGCCCGCCCCGCTCGGGCTGGCCCCCTGGCCACGCCCGCGCGAGGGAGTAGAATGAAGTCAGCCCTCCCTCCTGGGAGAGCTGGTGGTCGCGGTTCCCGCCTTCATGGCGCCCGCGCCCCGATGGACGGCGACCCGCCAGCCGGGTCGCCGTCGCTGTTTCTGGCCTCGCTTTCACCGGCGGGCGTCCTTACGATGCCCGCCGATGCGCCTCACCATCCTCAGCCGCTCGGGTGCCATCTACACCACGCGCCGGCTCGCCGAGACCGCGCGCGCGCGCGGTCACCGGGTGCGGGTCGTCGATCCGCTCGAGGTGGAGCTGGGGCTGGGCGGGCGGCCGGCGCTGTTCCACCGCCACCGGTCGATCCCCCGCACCGACGTGGTCCTGCCGCGGATCGGGCTCTCGGTGACGCAGTACGGGCTCTCGGTGGTGAGCCAGTTCGAGCTGCTCGGCGTGCCCGCGCTGAACGGCGCCCAGGGGATCGCCGCCAGCCGCAACAAGATGCGCTGCCTGCAGACGCTCGCCGCCTGTGGGGTGCAGGTACCCCGGACGGTGATGGCGAGCAACGCCTCCAAGCTCCGGGACCTCGTGAAGCACGTCGGCGGGGTCCCCGTGCTGGTGAAGCTGCTCTCGACCGGCGAGAAGGGCGGGGTCATGGTCTGCGAGACCCTCGAGTCCCTCGAGGCGGCCCTGGAGGCGATCCTGGGGCTCGGGCAGAACATCCTCGTGCAGCAGTACCAGCGCGGCAAGCGAGGGCAGGACCTGCGGGCGCTGGTGGTGGGGGGACGGGTGGTCGCGGCCCTGCGCCGGCGGGCGCGGGTAGGGCGCTTCGCCCGCAGCCTCGCGCGGGGGGCTCGCTTCGAGCCGGCGGTGCTCGAGCCGGCGCAGGAGCGCGCGGCGCTCGAGACGGCCCGCATCGTCGGCCTCGACGTCTGCGCCGTCGACCTGCTCGACGCCGAGGAGGGCCCGCTGGTCTTCGAGGTGAACAGCTCGCCCGGCATCCGCGAGGCGGAGGAGGCGTGCGGGGTGGACGTCGCCGCGGCGGTGATCGAGGCGGCCGAGGCGCTCGACGCGCGCGCTCCGGGCCGCGGCGCCGGGGCGGAGCGGCCGGCCCGCCGAGCGCCCTGAATCCCTGGCTGCTCCGGGACGTCTCTGCTATAGCACCGCCCCCGGAGGCCCCGAATGCTGCGCACCCTGGTCGTCGCCCTCTCGCTCGCCGCGTCCTTGCCCTGCGTCGCCGACGTCGGCGACGAGGCGGCGAGGAGCTACACTCTCGAGACCTCCGGGACGACCAGCCACGTGAAGGTGGGAGCGCCGGGCAAGGTGGTGCTCTGGATCCGCCCCCGGGGCGGGACCCACGTCCACCCGCAGGCGCCGCTCGCCCTCTCGCTCCAGGCGCCGCCGGCGCTGAAGCTCGCCCGCGAGAAGCTCGGGCACCGCGACGCCGTCGATCCCAAGTCCGAGGCACCGCGGTTCGAGATTCCGGTGACCGCGAGCGCCGCCGGCGCCTACTCCGTGCAGGCCTCGGTCGACTTCTTCCTCTGCAGCGACACCTGGTGCGTGAAGCAGGTGCGCTCGATCTCCATCCCGATCACCGCGAAGTAGGAGAGCCCGTGCGCGTCCTCTACGGCATGAACCCGGTGCGGGAGCTGCTGCGCGCCGGCGGCGAGGGGCTGGCCGAGCTGTGGCTGGCGGAGGGCGCGGAGCGGGCGCGCAGCTTCGCGCAGCTGGAGCGCGAAGGCAGGGCGGCCGGCGCCAAGGTGCGGGTCGCCCCGCGGGTGAAGCTCGACAAGCTCGCCGGGACCGGCAACCACCAGGGCGTGGTGGCGGTGGTGGCCGACTACCGCTACCGCTCGCTGGACGACCTGCTCGAGGTGGCTCGCGCCGCCGGGCGCCCGCCGCTCCTGGTGGTGCTCGACGGCATCGAGGATCCCCAGAACCTGGGGGCCATCATCCGCTCGGCGCACGCGCTCGGGGCGGACGGGGTGGTCATCGCCAAGGACCGGGCGGTGGGCGTGACCGGGGCGGCCGCCAAGGCCTCTGCCGGCGCGGTGGAGCACTGCCCGGTGGCTCGAGTGACCAACATCGCCCAGACGGTGCTGGCCCTCAAGGAGGCGGGCGTCTGGTCGGTCGGCGCGATCGCGGGGGGCGACCGGGAGATCGGCTCGATCGACCTCCGGGGGCCGACGGCGCTCGTGATCGGGGCGGAAGGGGAGGGCATCCGCCCGCTCGTCCGCCGCAACTGCGACCACCTCGCCCGGATCCCCATGGCCGGGAAGCTCGGGAGCCTGAACGCCTCGGCCGCCGCGGCCATCTGCCTGTACGAGGTCGCGAGACAGCGAAATTCTCGTGCTTGACAACCGGCCGGGGGTCGCTTACAAGCAGCCGCCTCCGAACGCGGGAGTCCGCTTCGGTCGCTGGAACGCCGCGAGAGCGGTGGAGGTTTTTCGAAGGATTCGGCTGGCGTAGCTCAGCAGGTAGAGCAGCTGCCTTGTAAGCAGCAGGTCGCGGGTTCGAATCCCACCGCCAGCTCCAAGACGGGGTCGGCGGCGGGTGAGGTGAGAGGACGAGATCGGAGGGGTTCCCGAGCGGCCAAAGGGAGCAGACTGTAAATCTGCCGGCTTACGCCTTCGGTGGTTCGAATCCACCCCCCTCCACAGTTTTTCTTTGCGTAGAGCCGGTTTCGCGGTACCTAACGGAAGTTTCGCGGGAATAGCTCAGTTGGTAGAGCGTCAGCCTTCCAAGCTGAATGTCGCGGGTTCGAATCCCGTTTCCCGCTCCAGTGAGGAACGCAAGAAAAAGGTATAGGCCCACTTAGCTCAGTCGGTAGAGCGCGTCCTTGGTAAGGACGAGGTCTCCAGTTCAATCCTGGAAGTGGGCTCCATCTTCAACACGCAGCCGAAGTCGTCGCCGATACGGGAGCGCTCATGGCCAAGGAAAAGTTCGAACGCAACAAGCCGCACGCGAACGTCGGGACGATCGGTCACGTGGACCACGGGAAGACGACGCTGACCGCTGCGATCACGAAGGTGCTGGCGCAGAAGGGTTGGGCGGAGTTCAAGGCGTACGATCAGATCGACAAGGCGCCGGAGGAGCGGGAGCGCGGGATCACGATCGCGACGGCGCACGTGGAGTACCAGACGGAGAACCGTCACTACGCGCACGTCGACTGCCCGGGCCACGCGGACTACGTGAAGAACATGATCACCGGGGCGGCGCAGATGGACGGCGCGATCCTGGTGGTGTCGGCGGCGGACGGGCCGATGCCGCAGACGCGGGAGCACATCCTGCTGGCCCGTCAGGTGGGCGTGCCGTACATCGTGGTCTTCCTGAACAAGGTGGACATGGTGGACGACAAGGAGCTGCTGGACCTGGTGGAGCTGGAGGTTCGGGAGCTGCTGACGGAGTACGACTTCCCTGGGAACGAGATCCCGATCGTGAAGGGGTCGGCGCTGAAGGCGCTGGAGGGGGACAAGTCGGAGATCGGGGAGCCGGCGATCCTGGAGCTGATGAAGGCGGTGGACGCCTACATTCCGACGCCGAAGCGGGCGACGGACAAGCCGTTCCTGATGCCGGTCGAGGACGTGTTCTCGATTTCGGGGCGCGGGACGGTGGCGACGGGGCGGATCGAGCGCGGGATCGTGAAGGTGGGCGAGGAGATCGAGATCGTCGGTCTGCGCGCGACCACGAAGACGGTGGTGACGGGCGTGGAGATGTTCCGCAAGCTGCTCGACGAGGGGCAGGCGGGCGACAACGTGGGGTGCCTGCTGCGAGGCCTGAAGCGCGAGGAGGTGGAGCGCGGTCAGGTGCTGGCGAAGCCGGGCTCGATCACGCCGCACACGAAGTTCAAGGGTGAGGTGTACGTGCTGACGAAGGAGGAGGGTGGGCGACACACTCCGTTCTTCAACGGCTACCGGCCGCAGTTCTACTTCCGGACGACCGACGTGACCGGGTCGGTGAAGCTGCCGGAGGGCGTGGAGATGGTGATGCCGGGCGACAACATCTCGGTGGAGGTGGAGCTCATCACCCCCATCGCGATGGAGAAGGAGCTGCGCTTCGCGATCCGCGAGGGCGGCCGCACGGTCGGCGCGGGCGTGGTGGCCGAGGTGGTCGC
>JAJXVM010000326.1 GCA_021782135.1 Myxococcales bacterium
GCCGCCACCCGCGCCGGCGGCTCCACCGGCGGCACCCGGTCGCCGACGCCGGTCACGGCCGCCTCGAGCCGCACCTCGACCCGCACCGAGGGATCCTCGCGCGTCGCGAAGACCGCCTGCACGCGGAGCGAGAGCGGCGCGCCGCTCTCGGCGTCGGCCGCCAGCTCGCCCGAGAGCTCCAGGGGCACTCGCCCCTCGAGCAGCGCGAGCCGGCGCTTCGTGCCCTCGTCCCGTGCCCGCCCCTTCGGCGCGCCCGGCGGGACCGGGCGCTCGGGCCCGAGGCGCAGCTCGAAGCGGCGGGCGTCGCGGGTGAGCAGGCGCGCCTCGCCGGCCGGCTGGAGCTCGAGCGCGGGCCCGCAGAGCCGCGCCAGCTCCGCCGCCAGCCCGAAGCTCTCGTCGCGGTGACGCCGCGCCTCCTCCCCCCGATCCTCCGGCCGGGCGCGGTAGACGCCCTGCGGCGGGGACCAGCGGTCGCGGGCCCAGGTGTGCTTGCCGTCGAAGAGCAGGGTGCGCCCGGTCTGGGCGCCCTCCCAGGTGCCGGGGTCGAGGTCGGCGGAGACCAGGAAGGCGCCGTCGGGCCGCTGCCGCAGCCGGTGCCGCTCGGTCACGTGCACCGGGTGGGCGGGATCGCTCCCCTTCGTCACGGTCCAGGTGACGGTGGCCTCCCACTCGAAGGGGCCGAGCCGGGAGGCCACCTCGCCGGCGTCGAGGAAGAGCGCGGCCTCCGGGCGCGACCAGTCGAACGGGGCCGGCGCGCTCGCCCGCGGGGGCGCGTTTAGCTGCTCCGCCGCCGCCCGGTCGGACGCGGAGTGGCAGGCGAGGGCGAGCGCGAGCGGGAGCGCGGCGAGGGGCGGCGGGCGCACGGACCGGCCGGATCGAGCGGGGAGGCGCGTTTTTCTCATGCCGCCGACCCGCGGGCGCTCCGGCGCGCCACCCGGAAGAGGATCGCGCCCAGCAGCGCGAACGCGGCCACGCCGAGGAGTCGGTACCCGCCCTCGCCGAGGGCCCGCTCGAGCCGGGGCTGCTGGTCGAGCACCCGGCTCATGAAGGCGTCCACCCGGTCGTTCACCTGCAGGAGCGCCACCACCACCCCCGCGAGCGCGCCGCCGGCCACGAGCCCGGTCGCGAAGAGGCTCCCCCCGCCCAGCTCGGCCTCCTCGGCCGGCTCGCCCCGGCGGGCCGCGATCCGGTCCACCAGCCCCTTGATGGCGCCGCCCGCGAAGATGGGGAGGGTGGTGGAGAGCGGCAGGTAGAGCCCGACCGCGAAGGAGAGCGACTTCACCTCGCAGAGCTCCATGGTGATCGCGAAGAAGGCGCCCACCAGCACGAAGGTCCAGTCGAGGTCGAGCGAGAGGAGCCCCTTGATGAGCGTCGCCATGAGCGTCGCCTGGGGGGCGGGGAACTTGTCGGTCCCGATCATGTGGGTGACGCCCTGGCGCGCCAGCTCGCCGGTGGGCGTGTCGAGCACCTTCACGGTGACGCCGATGACCAGGGCCGAGACGATGGCGCCGACGAAGAGCGCGAGCTGCTGGTGCCGCGGCGTCGCGCCCACCAGGAACCCCGTCTTGAGGTCCTGGCTGGTGGCGCCGGCGTTGGCGGCGGCGATGCACACCATGCCGCCCACCACCAGCGCCATCGGCTCGTAGGCGCTGCCGGTCCAGCCGAGCCCCACGAAGACCATCGCGGTGGCCATGAGGGTGGCGATGGTCATGCCGGAGATGGGGTTCGAGGAGGAGCCGATGATCCCGACGATGCGCGAGGAGACGGTCACGAAGACGAAGCCGAAGGCGATGATCAGCACCGCGATGAAGACCTTCTCGAGCACCGTCCTGCCGGGCACCTGCGGCAGCAGCGCGAGCAGCACCACCAGCCCCAGGCTGCCGGCGATGACCGTGCCGAAGGAGAGGTCGCGCTCGGTGCGCGAGACGGACGCGGCGGCGGTCTTGTCCCCCATCGACCGGAGCCCGTCGCGCAGGGAGGACCAGATGGTGGGGGCGGTCTTGAGGAGGGTGACGAAGCCGCCGGCGGCCACCGCGCCGGCGCCCACCTGGCGGATGTAGGCGTAGTAGACGGCGCGGGCGGTGCTGGCGAAGGCGTGGGCGGCCGGGTCCCAGCCGAACTGCGCCGGCTGGTAGCCGACCTTGGGGAGCTGGGCGGCGATGGCGTCGGGCGGCACCAGCACCGACAGCAGCGGGATGAGCCCGAGCCAGGCGAGGACGCCGCCCGCCACCAGCACCCCGGCGATGCGCGGGCCGATGATGTAGCCCACCCCCAGGTACTCGGGGGTGATCTCCCCGTTCACGGTGGCCGAGGGGAGCCACTTGTTCGACTGGCGGGTCACGAAGGCCGGCACCTCGGCCACGACGTGGAAGACCTTCTGCAGCACGGCGTAGGCGAGCGCGGCGCCGACCCCCTGGAAGGCGGTGCGGGCGAAGTCGCCGCCCTTGTCGCCGGCGATGAGCACCGAGGCGCAGGCGGCGCCCTCCGGGTAGGTGAGCTGCCCGTGCTCCTTCACGATGAGCGAGCGGCGCAGCGGGATCATCATCAGCACGCCCAGGATGCCGCCCACCAGCGCCAGCGCGAACAGGGTGACGTAGGAGAAGTAGCCGGCGCCCACCGAGGAGCCGCTGGCGGGGTCCACCGAGAGGAAGAGGAAGCCCGGGAGCGTGAAGACCACGCCGGCGGCGATCGACTCGCCGGCCGAGCCGGCGGTCTGGATGATGTTGTTCTCGAGGATGCTGGTCTTGAGGAACTTGCGCCCGAGCGAGATGGCGATCACCGCCACCGGGATGGAGGCCGAGACGGTGAGTCCCGCCTTGAGCGCCAGGTAGACGGTCGCGGCGCCGAAGAGGACGCCGAAGCAGGCCCCGGCCACCAGGGCGCGCGCCGTGAGCTCCGGCGGCGAGCGCTCGGCGGGCACGTAGGGGCGGAAGGCGGCCGGCCCGCCCGGCTTCGGCCCGGCGCCCTCCGCGACCCCGCGGGCCGTCGGATCGGAGGTCGGCGAGGAGGGGTCGGGCGGTTCGCGCATGCGGTCTCCCGGGCGGACTGCGGTGGAATCTAGACCGGAAGCCGGGGCCGGGCCAGAGCGGCGCGGCGCGACCGCGGCCCGCCCTCCGCGACGGAGCGCCGCCGCTACAGGTACTCGCAGAGGTAGGCGACCGGCGCGAGCGCCTTCACGTCGAAGCCGCTCTTGCCGGCCGCCTCGAAGGTGCTGCCGGCGGGGTAGGGGCGGAAGGCGGCCTCGCCGGGCTGCTTCACGTGCAGCTCGCCCGAGACGACGGTCACGCGCTCCGGCGCGTCGGTGCCGAAGTGGAACTCGCCGGCGTCGATGACCCCCACCGTCTGGCGCTGGCCGAGGCGCTCGAAGCCCAGGCTCTGCACCTGCCCGCCGAAATACTGGTTGTGCTTCAGCATCCGCCGCCTCCTCCGCGCTCGAACGATCAGCGGCCGTAATAGCCGGTCACGGACGCCCTGGCGAGCGCGTTCGCGTTCAGGTTGAAGCCGACCGCCGCGGCGGAGGCGCCGTCCGGCAACCCCAGCTTGTCCACCCCGAGGGCGAAGACGGTGAAGACGTAGCGGTGCGGCTTGTCGCCGGGGGGCGGGCAGGGGCCGCCGTAGCCGCGGTCGCCGTAGTCGTTCGGGCCCATGCGCGCGCCGGCCGGCGCGGCCCGGCCGCCGGGCGCGCCG
>JAJXVM010000042.1 GCA_021782135.1 Myxococcales bacterium
GCGCGCGCGCTCACCCTCCCGGAGTGGCGGGCGCTGCAGGCGGCCCTGGCCGCGCACGAGGCCTGGCAGGGGCGCAAGGCCGGCGCCGCGGTCGAGAAGCTCGGGCTCCTCCGGGCGCAGGCGCTGCTGGCCGGCGGGGGCAAGGGCGCGGTCGAGGCGCTCCTCGCGCGAGACCGCGCGCTCGAGGCCGAGGCGGCCGCGGTGGCCGACGTGGTCCGGATGGTCCATTACCACCGCGATCTGCACCGGCTGCTGCGGAACTTCGTCGCCTTCGCCGACTTCTACGACCTCCGCGCCCAGGCGGTGTTCCAGGCCGGGACCCTGTACCTCGACGGCCGCAGCTGCGACCTCTGCGTGCGGGTGGAGGACCCGGCGGCGCACGCCGGGCTGGCCGCGCTCTCGCGCATGTACATCGCCTACTGCGAGTGCCGCCGCCCCGGCGGCGAGCAGATGAAGATCGCCGCCTGCTTCACCCAGGGCGACTCCGACTACCTGATGGTGGGACGCAACGGGGTGTTCTTCGACCGCAAGGGGCGCGACTGGGACGCGACCATCGTCAAGATCGTCGACAACCCCATCTCCATCCGGCAAGCCTTCTTCGCCCCCTACAAGAAGGCGCTCAAGCTCGTCGAGGAGCAGGCGCAGCGCTTCGCGGCCAGCAAGGCCAAGGCCTCGGACGAGCGGGTCGCGAAGGGGATCGACCACGCCGCCGGCGCGGCCGGCAACGGCAAGCCGGCGGCGGCCGAGGCGGTGGACGTGGGCAAGATGGTGGGGATCGTGGCCGCCCTGGGCGTCGGCATCGGCGCCCTCGGGGCGCTCTTCGGCGGCTTCGTCTCCGGGTTCCTGCACCTCGAGCCCTGGTGGGCCAAGCTGGCGGCGGTGGGCGGGGTGGTGCTGCTCATCTCCGGGCCCTCGATGCTCATCGCCTGGCTCAAGCTGCGCCAGCGGACGCTCGGGCCGGTGCTCGACGCCAACGGCTGGGCCGTGAACGGCCGGGTGAAGGTGAACATGCCGCTCGGGACCGCCCTCACCGCGCGCGCGGCGCTCCCGCCCGGCGCGAGCCGCTCGCTCGAGGATCCCTACCTCGACCGCGCCGGCCGGCGCCGGCGGCGCCTCGCCTGGCTCGCCGCGGCCGCGCTCGTCCTCCTGCTCGCGGCGCGCCTCGCGCACCGCTGGCCCTTCGGCGCCTTCCCGCCCTGGCGCTAGGGAACCTCGAGCAGCTGCACGCTGAAGAGCCGGTCGTCGTCGAGCCAGAGCCGCGCCTGCCGGAAGCCGGCCCGGGCGGCGAGCTCCAGGAGCTCCCCGGATCCGTACTTGTACGAGCTCTCGGTGTGGATGCTCTCCCCGTCGTCGAAGTGGAAGGTGCGCCCGAGCGCGCGCACCTGCTGCTCCCCCACGCTCACCAGGTGCATCTCGATCCGGCTGCGGACGGGGTTGAAGAAGGCTTGGTGCCGGAAGCGGTCGAGGTGGAAGTCGGCGCCCAGCTCGGCGTTGGCGCGGGCGAGGAGGTTCAGGTTGAAGGCGGCGGTGACCCCGAGCCGGTCGTTGTAGGCCGCCTCCAGCACCGCCGGGTCCTTGCGCAGGTCGGCGCCCACGAGGAGCGCGCCGCCCCGGCCCACCTGCGCCGCGATGTGGCGGAGCAGCGCCGTCGCCTCCGGCGGGTGGAGGTTGCCGATGGTCGAGCCCGGGAAGTAGACCGCGCGGCGCGCCGGGCCCAGCCCCTCGTGCGGCAGCGGGAACTCGCCCGTGAAGTCGGCGCAGACGGGGCGGATCGGCACCCTGGGGAAGCGCTCCCGCAGCGCCGCGGCTGCCCGCTGGAGCGGCTCGCGCGAGATGTCCACCGGCACGTAGCCCGCCGGCCGTTCCAGCTCGCGCAGGAGCACGCGCGTCTTGAGGGAGGAGCCCGAGCCGTACTCGACCACCAGGCAGCGCGGGCCGAGCAGGCTCGCCATCTCCCCCGCGTGCGCCTCCATGATGTCGAGCTCGGTGCGGGTCGGGTAGTACTCCGGCAGCTCGCAGATGAGCTCGAAGAGGCGCGAGCCGCGCTCGTCGTAGAAGTACTTGGCCGGGAGCTCCTTGCGGTCGCGGGAGAGGCCCGCCACCAGGTCGGCGGCGAAGCCCGGCGCCGACTCGGACGATGGGGTGGCGAGCTCGATGCCGTTCATCGCAGGTCCTTTGCGAGGCGCGCGCCGGCGAACTGCCAGCGGGCGTCGGGGTAGAAGAAGTTGCGGTAGGTGGCGCGCAGGTGGCTGGCGGGGGTGGCGCAGGAGCCGCCGCGCAGCACCAGCTGGCTGACCATGAACTTCGCGTTGTACTCGCCGAGCGCTCCGGCGGCGGGGGCGAAGCCCGGGTACGGCGCGTAGCCGCTGCGGGTCCACTCCCAGACGTCGCCGTAGAGCTGGGCGAGGCCCCGCGAGGCGCAGGCCGCGCAGGGGTGGAAACGCTCCGCCTCGGCCAGGTTGCCGGCCACGGGGTAGCCGCGCGCCGCCACCTCCCACTCCTCCTCCGTGGGGAGCCGCCCCCCCGAGAAGCGGGCGAAGGCGTCGGCCTCGTAGAAGGAGAGGTGCGCCGCCGGCGCGTCGAGGTCGAGCGGCCGCTGCCCGGCCAGCGTGAACTCGACGAAGCCGCCCCCCTCCCGCTCCCAGTAGAGCGGCGCCTCCCAGCCGCGCGCCTTCGCCGTCGCGAAGCCGTCGGAGAGCCACAGCTCGGGCCGCCGGTAGCCGCCCTCCTCGACGAAGGCCAGCAGCTCGCGGTTGGTCGCCGGCCGGGTCGCGAGGGCGAAGGGCTCGAGCCAGGCGCGGTGGCGCGGCCGCTCGTTGTCGAACGCGAACCCCTCGCCGGCGTCTCCGATCTCCACCACCCCGCCCGGGCACTCCACGAAGTCGAGCGCGGGCGCTCGCTCGCCCGAGCGCCCGGGCAGATCCTCGCGCCAGGCCGGGCGCAGCGGGTTCTGGAAGAGGGCGTGCTTCACGTCGGTGAGGATGAGCTCCTGGTGCTGCTGCTCGTGGTTCAGCCCGAGCTCGAGCACCTCCAGCTCCGCCGCGGTGGCCCGCCCGCCGGCGAGCCAGTCGAGCACCTGCTCGTCGACCGCCGCGCGATACCCCCGCACCTCGGCGAGCGAGGGGCGCGTCAGCAGCCCGCGGCGGGGACGCTCGTGGCGAGGGCCGACGGCGTCGTAGTACGAGTTGAACAGGTAGGCGAAGCGGGGGTGGAAGCGGCGGTAGCCGCCGTCGGCGCGCGCGAGGACGAACTCCTCGAAGAACCAGGTGGTGTGGGCGAGGTGCCACTTCACCGGGCTCGCGTCCGGCATGGACTGCGCCTGTTGGTCCTCGGGGCTGAGCGGCGCCGCCAGCGCCAGCGTGGCGCGCCGGACGGCGGCGAAGCGCTCCCGGAGCCCGCTCCGGCCGGGCTCGCCCCGCCCCCTCTCCCTACCTTCCTGGGCCGCGGTCGAGTCCATTTCCGCCAAGCTGAGGTGCCGGGGACCCCCCAGCAAGCTCGCGCCGGGCGATCCCCCCCGCTTGAGAAGCCGCGCCGGAGTCTCTCGGGGGCGGCGAGCGGAGCGCGGGCCGGGGACGGGCTGGCCCGGCGAGCGCGCAGGCGCTAAGAAGGCGGGCCATGAACGCGAGAGTCCTGGCAGCGCTCCTGCTGGCCTTCGGCTTCACGGCCGCGGCGCGCGCCGCGCCCGAGCCGGCCTACGACGCCGAGGGGAACGGGTTCGAGTACCCCTGGCCGGCCCACCGCTACGACTTCGAGAGCCAGCGCCAGAAGCTGCGGATGGCCTACCTGGACGTGCCCCCCGCGCAGGGCCAGGGCAACGGACAGGTGGTGCTGCTGCTCCACGGCAAGAACTTCAACGCCAGCGACTGGCGAACCACCATCGACTCCCTGACCCGCGCCGGGTTCCGGGTGATCGCCCCGGATCAGATCGGCTTCGGGAAGTCGAGCAAGCCGGCCTGCTACCAGTTCTCCTTCACCCAGCTCGCGGCCAACACCCGCGCGCTGCTGGCCTCGCTCGGCGTCTCGCGCTCCGTCGTGGTCGGCCACTCCATGGGCGGCATGCTGGCCGGCACCTACGCCGTCGAGTACCCGGGGGCCACCGAGAAGCTGGTGCTGGTGAACCCCATCGGCCTCGAGGACTACTCCGCTCTCGTGCCGCCGCGCACCGTGGACGACTGGTACCGGGACGAGCTGAAGCAGACGCCCGAGTCGGTGCGGGCGTACCAGCGGAACTTCTACTACGCCGGGGCCTGGAAGCCGGAGTACGAGGCCCACACCCGCCTCCTCGCCGGCTGGACCCGCTCGCCGGACTGGCCGAAGGTGGCCTGGGACGCCGCGCTCACCTACGACATGATCTTCACCCAGCCGCTGGTGCCCAAGCTGTCGCGCATCCGGGTGCCCACGCTCCTCGTCATCGGCACCCGGGACCGGACCGCGCTCGGCAAGGCGTTCGCCCCACCGGAGGTGCAGAAGGCCATGGGCGACTACGCCCGGCTGGGCAAGCTCACCCAGCAGCGCATCCCCGGCTCCCGGCTGGTGGAGATCCCAGGGGTCGGCCACGTGCCGCAGGTGGAGGCGTTCCCGGCCTTCGAGCGGGCGCTGCTCGGATTCCTGCGCTGACCCACCTGCGGCCCCCGGTGCCCGCCGGGCGCGGTATGAACGTCCCGTGACGACCGCGCCCGCCATCGCCGCCGAGCTGCGCCAGCACCTCGCCGCGCGCGAGGCCCGGCTGGCGTCGCTCGCCTCCCGCGACGCCGCGTACGCCGCCGCCCGGCTCGCCGCCTTCACCGCCCTGGTCGCGCTGGGGTGGCTGGCCTGGGGGGCCCACCGGGTCGCGGCCGCGGCGCCGCTCGCGCCGGCCCTGTCCTACGCCGGGCTGGCCCTCTCGCACGATCGAGCCCTGAAGGAGCGGGCCCGGCTCCGCCGCGCCGTGGCCTTCTTCGAGGCGGCGCTGGCCCGCGTGGAGGGGCGCTGGCAGGGCAAGGGGAACCCGGGCGATCGCTTCGCCTCCTCCGAGCACCCCTACGCGCTCGACCTGGACCTCTTCGGCGCGGGCTCGCTCTTCGAGCTGCTGTGCGTCGCGCGCACCCGCGCCGGCGAGGAGCGGCTGGCGGGCTTCCTCCTCCAGCCCGCCGCGCCGGAGGAGGTGTCGCGCCGGCAGGAGGCGGTCCGCGAGCTCGCCCCCCGGCTCGACCTCGCCGAGGACCTGGCGATCCTGGGGGACGACCTGCGGGCCGAGGTCGATCCGGCCCGCCTCTCGGCGTGGGGCGAGGCGCCCCCGGCGCTCCCCGGCCACGCGGCGTCGCTGGCCGCGCTCCTGGCGGCCGCCAACCTCGCGCTGGCCGTGCTCTGGGACCGGGTGCCGCTGCTGCCGGCGCTGGGCGGCCTCTCCCTCTTCGCCACCTGGGCGCTGCAGCGCGTCCTCCGCGACCGGATCGCCGCCGTGGCCGAGGCGGTGGATCGGCCGGCCGGCGAGCTGCGCGTGCTGGCCGGGGTCCTGGCGCGGCTCGAGGCGGAGCCCTTCGGCGCCCGTCGCCTCTCCGAGCTGCGCGCGCGGATCGTCCAGCCCCTCCCCGCCTCCCGCCGCATCGCCCGCCTCTCCCGGCTGGCCGAGCTCTTCGCGTGGACCCACAACGAGCTCTTCGCCCTGCTCGGCTTCTTCGTCTGCTGGAGGCCGCTGGTCGCCGCGGGGGTGGAGCGCTGGCGGCGGCGCGACGGGGCCCGGCTCCGGGGCTGGCTCGAGGCGGTGGCGGAGCTCGAGGCGCTCGCCTCGCTGGCGGGCTTCGCGCGCGAGCAGCCTGGGCTCGTCTATCCCTCCCTCGAGCCCGGCCCGGCGGCGTTCCAGGCCGAGGCGCTCGCCCACCCGCTCCTCCCCGCGGCGGTGGCGAACGACGTCGCGCTGGCGGCCCCGACCTCCGCCGCGGGCGCCGCGCCGCCTCGCGAGGCCGACGGCGCCTCCCCCTCGCAGGGGGAGGGCTGGGGAGGAGCGGCGCCGCGGGCGCGGGTGCTCCTCGTCTCCGGCTCCAACATGTCCGGCAAGAGCACGCTGCTGCGCGCGGTGGGCGCGAGCGCGGTGCTGGCCCAGGCCGGCGCGCCGGTGCGGGCCCGCGCGCTCCGGCTCACGCCGCTCGCGGTCGGCGCCACCCTGCGCATCCAGGACTCGCTGCAGGCCGGGCGGTCCCGCTTCTACGCCGAGATCACCCGGCTGAAGCAGCTCATGGACCTGGCGCGCGGGGAGCGCCCGCTGCTGTTCCTGCTCGACGAGATCCTGAACGGCACCAACTCGCACGACCGGCGCATCGGGGCGGAGGCGGTGGTCCGGGAGCTGGCCGCGCGCGGGGCGATCGGCCTCGTCACCACCCACGACCTCAGCTTGACCGAGCTGGGGCGCAGCCTGGCCGGCGCCGAGAACGCCCACTTCGAGGACCAGGTGGTCGGCGGGCGGGTCGCCTTCGATTACCGACTCCGGCCGGGCGTGGTGGAGCGCTCCAACGCGCTGGCGCTGATGCGGGCGGTCGGGCTCGAGGTCTGACCTCAGGGCGCGGGAGGCCCCTGCCCCCCCTGCCCCCCCGGCGCCCCCGCCCCGCTCCGCGCCCGACGCCGCGCCCAGAGCGGATAGTCGAGGCCGGCGAGCCGGTTGATGGCGATCGCCTGCAGCACCAGCAAGGCCACCGCCCCCTCGATGAGCACCAGGTGCGCCGGCCGGGTGAGCGCGCCCAGCGAGATGAGCAGGGTGGTGGCGCCGGCGGGCGGGTGCGCCGCCCGGGCGAGGATCATGAGGCAGCCGGTGGCGGCGAACGAGAGCGCGGCGGCGAGCGCCCGGCCGCCGGTGACGCCCACCGCGGTGGCCGGACCGGCGTGCTCCAGCCCGAAGAGCAGCAGCGAGCCGTAGCCGCAGCAGATCCCGATGGCGTGGCCGAGGATGGCGTTGCGCGGCGTGGCGCTCGGCGCGGAGGGATCGAAGAAGAAGAGGAAGGCGGTCGGGCCGAGCGACGGGAAGACGAAGGGAGAGCCGGTGACGATGGCCAGCCCGGCCAGGACCCCGATGGTGAAGAAGCCGTTCACGAACATGAAGGCCGCCCACACCCCCCGCTCGTCGAAGCGCTGCAGCAGTCGGACCACCCGGAAGCGCGCCACCAGCCCGCGGGTGACGGCGGGCTCGAAGAGCGCCCTCGCGCCGGCCTCCTCGCGCGGCCGGGTCACTCCGCCTCCTCCCGGCGGCGCCGCCGGTCGAAGCCGTACACGTACCAGAGCAGGCCGGCGTTCAGCAGCAGCAGCGCGAGGGAGGAGACCGTGGCCGGCCACGCGAGCCCGCCCTGGTCGGACAGCGCGGCGTCGAGGGCGGCCGAGAGCAGCCAGAGCTGCACCACCACCACCACGCTCACGAGGAAGACGATGCCGCTGAAGAGCGTGAGCCCCTGGCGTACCGTGTACATCTCAGCCTCCCTCGCGGGCGGGCCCGAGGATCCGGCGGGACGCGCTCATGCCTCCACCCCGACCGCGAAGATCTCCTCACCGCGCGTCTCGAGGAGGATGTGCGGGAGCCGGCGCTGCGGAGGGCCGCCGGTGGGCCTGCCGTCCCCCACGTCGAAGAAGCCCTGGTGACACGGGCAGTGGAGCTGGCTCGAGCCGGGCTCGTGGATGACGGCGCAGGAGAGGTGGGTGCAGACCTGCGAGTAGGCCACGAACCGCCCGTCGGCGAGCCGGAGCAGGATGCAGGGGTCGCCGTCGGTCGGGTAGCGGAAGAGCGCCGAGCCGCCGGGGGGGACGTCGGCGACGGCGGCGATCCGGCGCGCCGGCCCGCCGCTCGGGCGGAAGCGCCTGCCCCGGAGCGCCACCGCGCCGGTGGCCACGACCAGCACCGCCGATCCGAGGGTGAGGAACTTGGTCAGCTCGCGCCGGGTGATGTAGTGGTCCTGCTCCCAGCGGATGGGGAAGTCGCCGCGCCAGCGCGGGGCGGCGGGCTTGGGATCATCGGCCATGGACCGGTTCCTCCTCCAGGAGCGCCGCCACGTCGAACCGCTCGTGGGGGGCGCGCGGCGGCGCCGGCGCGGGCTCCGCCTTGGATGACAGGGCGACCAGGTCGAGCCGCACCTCCTCGACCGCCTCGGGGACCATGACGTACACCTTGGTCTCGACCACCTCGTCCCCGAAGACCCAGCGGCGGATCGGCCTGCCCCGCCGCGTCCGCCCGATCTCCTCGATGGTGGTGAAGGCGAGCGCCTGCGACGGGCAGACGGTGGCGCACATCGGGCGCTTCCCGACGCTGGTCCGGTCGTAGCAGTAGTCGCACTTCATCATCTGGTCGATGGCCGCCTGGTACTTCGGCACGCCGAACGGGCAGGCGAGCACGCAGTTGGAGCAGCCGATGCAGCGCGGCTTGAGCGAGCTCTGGGTGACGCCGTCCGGGGTCTGCTTGATGGCGTCGGCCGGACAGACCCGCGCGCAGATGGGCTCCACGCAGTGCATGCAGACCTGCGGCGCGGTCTGGACGCTGTCCGCCCGCTCCACCGTCTCGAGGTGGATCATCGACACGCCCTTGTGCGTGTCGCACTCCTCGCAGGCCTGCACGCAGGAGCGGCAGCCGATGCAGCGCGAGTGGTCGATGAAGAAGGCGAGCTCGCTCACCGCACCCCTCCGGCCTCGGGCGCGAGCCGGGAGAGCTCGTCCGCGGGGGGCGCCGCCTTCGCCAGCCGCACGGCGCAGATCTTGAATTCGGGGATGTTCGAGACCGGGTCGATGGCGCGGACGGTGAGGTTGTTGGCGGCGCGCGTGAGCGGCCAGTGGTACGGCACGAAGACCGTGTCGGGCCGGATGGTGGTGGTGACGAGCGCGCGCACCACCACGGCGCCGCGCCGGCTCTCCACCTTCACGTAGTCACCGCTCGCGACTCCGAGCTTCGCGGCGAGGCGGGGGTGGAGCTCGCACTGGGGCTGCGGGTACTGATCCACCAGCCCGCCGATGCGGCGCGTCTGCGTGCCGGAGAGGTACTGCGACACCACGCGCCCGGTGGTGAGCACGATCGGGTACTCCTCGTCGGGCTCCTCCGCCGCCGGCCGCCACTCGACCGGTTGCAGGTGCGCGCGGCCGTCGGGGTGGCCGAAGCGGCCGCCCTCGTACAGGCGAGGGGTGCCCGGGTGGTCCGGCGCCGGGCAGGGCCAGAAGACGCCCTTCAGGCGGTCGATCTTCTCCCAGGTGATCCCGGAGTAGTCGGCGACCCCGCCGCGCGAGGCGGCCCGCAGCTCCTCGAAGATGGCCCGGGGCGAGTCGTAGGCGAACTTGTCGCCGGCGCCGAGGCGCGCGGCCAGGTCGCAGATGATCCGCCAGTCCTCGCGCGCGCCCGCCGGAGGCCGGACCGCCCGCTGGTGGTGGATGACCCGCCCCTCGACGTTGGTCGTGGTCCCCTCGTCCTCCTCCATGAGCGAGCCCGGCAGCACCACGTCGGCGTAGCGGGCGGTCTCGGAGAGGAAGAAGTCGATGGCGGTGAAGTGCTCCAGCTTCTCGAGCGCCTCGCCGATGAAGCGCTGGTCGGGGAGCGACACCATGGGGTTGAAGCAGATGAGGAGCAGCCCCTTGATCCGGCCGTCGTGGATGGCCTCGAGGAGCGGCACCGCCGAGAGCCCCTTGTGCGGGATCGACTCCTCGGGCACGCCCCACACCCCGGCGACGTGGCGGCGGTGCTCCGGGTTCTCGACGTCGCGCGCCCCGGGCAACTGATCGCACTTCTGCCCCTGCTCGCGCGCCCCCTGGCCGTTCCCCTGCCCGGTGATCATCGCGTAGCCGCAGCCCTCGCGGCCGATGCGCCCGGTCGCCAGCACCAGGTTGAGCGCGGCGAGGCAGTTCTCGACCCCCTTCGAGTGGTGCTCGATGCCGCGGGCGTGGAGCAGGAAGCTGGTGCGGGCCGGCCCCCAGATCTCGGCCGCCTTGACGATGAGCGACGGCGGCACCCCGGCGATGCGGCCGCCCTCCTCGGGCGTGTAGCGCCGCACCGTCCGCTCCACCTCCTCCCACCCGGTGGTGTGCTCGGCGAGGAAGCGGCGGTCGATCCAGCCGCGCTCGATCATCACGTGCAGCATGGCGTTGAAGACGCCGATGTCGCCGCCCGGCCGGACCGGGATGAAGAGATCCACCGTGCGCGCGATGGGCGTGAGGCGCGGGTCGAGCACGATGAGCTTCGCCCCGTTCTCGCGCGCCTGCCAGAGGTAGTCGGTGGTGATGGGGGCGCACTCGGCCACGTTGGCGCCGGCCACCAGGATCGCCTCGGCCTTGGGGATGTCGCTCCAGGGGTTGGCGGCGCGGTCCACCCCGAAGACCTTCTTCGAGGCCGCGCCCGCCGAGACCATGCAGAGCCGGCCGTTGTAGTCGATGTTGGCGGTCCGCACGGCCACCCGGGCGAACTTGCCCATCAGGTAGGCCTTCTCGTTGGTGAGCGAGGCGCCGGTGAGGACGGCGAAGGCGTCGCGCCCGTACTTCCCCTGGATGCGCTGGATCTCGCCCGCGGTGCGCGCCAGCGCCGCGTCCCAGCCGAGCTCGCGGAAGCCCTGCCCCTCCACCCGCTCCAGCGGGGAGAGCAGCCGATCCGGGTGCTGGTCCTGCATGTAACGCTTCACGCCCTTCGGGCAGAGCTTCCCCTGGTTGAACGGGAAGTCCTCCCAGGGCTCGAACCCGACCACCCTCTCGTCCTTGACCGCGAGTTCGATGCCGCACTGCTGGCCGCAGAAGCAGCAGTGGGTCTTCACCAGCCGGTCGGGGGCGCCGCGCGCGCTCCAGCCGCCGGGCGGCGTTCGCTGGGCGTGGGGGCCGAAGCGCTCCACGAGCGCGGGCACGGGGGCGGGCAGCTTCGCCATCTAGGGCCTCTCCGGGCGGGGGCGGCCGGCGGCGCGCCAGATCCCGTCCTGGGTGATCGCCAGCATCTTGCGGCGGCAGGCTGGACAGAACTCCTGGTAGTGCGCCCCGGCCGCCGCGTAGCGGATCGAGAGCGCCTCCTCGACCGTCTTCAGATCTCCGGCGTGGAGCGCCGAGGCGAAGGGCTGGCCGCAGCGCGCGCAGGCGGCCTGCGGCCCGGCGGCGCCGGCGTCCTTGTAGAAGGAGATGCTGAGCTGCGCCGGCCGCTGGAAGATGTGGAAGAACTTCCCGAACGGCAGGTAGACCAGGGTGAAGATCACCGAGACGGCGTGGAACTGCGAGAGGAACTCGTAGTGGAAGCCGCGGACGAAGTGCGTCGAGACGGTGAGCAGGATCCCGGTCACGCAGACGGTGAAGAGCAGCACGAGCGGGATGAGATCGCTCGACTGCTGCACCGCCAGCGCCCCGCGGTCGCGGGCGCGGCGCCAGAGCGCGAACCCCAGCCCCACGAGCACCATCGCCGCCGAGACGTCCAGGACCTGGAACACCAGCGGGGCGATCCACGAGTCGAGCGGGAAGCGGAACACCGGGATCCCGAACACGAACGCCTGGTAGAGCGCCTGCGAGTCGCGGGCGGTCTCGAACCGCACCCAGCCGAACGAGAGCGGGAAGGTCACCGCCGCGGCGAGCAGGCAACCCCAGAAGATCCACCAGTGGGCCGCCCAGCGGAGCGCGCCCCGCCGGAAGATGAAGCGCTGGACGACGAAGTTGGACCAGAGCCGCTCGCCCAGCCGGGCCAGGTTGGAAGGGAGACGGCGGGGGGTGAAGAAGAGCTGCCAGCCGCGCCGCCAGTAGAGCCGGGTGGGCGGGCGCCGCAGCCACATGGCGTGGCGGTAGCCGAGGCCGAAGGCGGCGAAGATGGTCGCGCCCGCGTACGGGACGAGGGCGGTGTCGAAGTCCTTGAGGCCCCGGCTGCCGAGCAGGATCCCGAGCACCACCACGCCCGCCGTCAGCAGCCCCCAGCCGGTGGCGTGCGCCGCGTCCGAACCTCTCCCGGTGATCTCCACCTCGGAACCCCTCGCGCTCGAACGACGAGGAGGATCTGGCCGCCTGCCGTCCGAGTTCAAGGCAGAGCGGCGCCACGCCCCATCAGGTCGCGGGGGCGAAGCCTCAGGGCAGCGTCAGGATCTCGGCGCCGCCCTCGGTGACGACGAGGGTGTGCTCGAACTGCGCCGAGCGCTTGCCGTCGGCGGTCACCGCGGTCCAGCCGTCGCGCCAGACCAGCGCCTCCCAGGTGCCGGCGGTGATCATGGGCTCGACGGTGAAGGTCATCCCCGGCACCATCAAGGTCTTCGCGCCCGGGCTGTCGTGGTGCGGGATCTGGAGCTGGGTGTGGAAGGAGGCGCCGATGCCGTGGCCGCAGTAGGCCCGCACCACGCCGAAGCCGTGCCGGCTGGCGTGCGCCTCGATGGCCCGGCCGATGACCCGGATCGGCAGGCCGGGCTTCACCGCCGCGATGCCGACGTCGAGGCACTCGCGGGTCACCCGCACCAGCCGCCTCGACTCGGCGTCCACCTCGCCGACCAGGAAGGTGGCCGAGCAGTCGCCGTGCATCCCGTCCTTGTAGACGGTGATGTCGAGGTTGACGATGTCCCCCTCGGCGAGCGGCCGGCTGTCCGGGATCCCGTGGCAGATCACCTCGTTCACCGAGGTGCAGATCGACTTCGGGAACCCGCTGTAGTTGAGCGGGCTCGGGTAGCAGCCGAGGCGCACGATCTCCTCGTGGGCCACGGCGTCGAGCGCATCGGTGGTGACCCCCGGCCGCACCGCGGCGCCGGCGACCTGCAGCACGCGGGCCGCGTCCTTGCAGGCGCGCCGCAGCCGCTCCAGCTCCTCCGGCGTCTTCACGTCGCCGCCGCCGGCGCGGCGGGGCCGGCCCGAGACCGCGTACTCGGGCCGCGGGATCTCCGGCGGCACCGGGAGCGGCGGGGACACGCGCCCCGGCTGCAGGCCGGGCGCCGGGTGGCGCGGCTCCGCGGGCTGCAGCGCCGCGTCGGCGTCCAGGTGGCAGCGCTTGTACTTCTTGCCGCTGCCGCACCAGCAGGGATCGTTGCGCCCGGGGGCGCGCGGCGATGCGGTCTGAAGAGTCTCGGTCACCCGGCCGTTATAACGTCAAATCCGGGCGGGCGCGTCGGTTTGGTTCGTCCCCCTGGCGTCGCGCGCCCCGCTTCCGCGAAGGCGGCACGGCCCCCTCCGCGTCCAGCGCGGAAGGGGCCGTCCGCCAGGTGGCGGGGGGCGCCGCGACGGGCGCCCCGGCTCACTTGCCGAGCGTCTGCTTCGTCGGAGGCTGCGGCTCGACCGCGGCGCCCTTGGGCGCCACCTGCCGGGTCGAGCGCATCTCCTTCAGGTACCAGGCGTGCTCCGGCCGCGCCAGGATCCCGTCGATGACCTTGTTGACCGCGTCGGCCTGGGCCTGCTTGCCGTGCTCCGCGGCCGCCCGGGCGATCTCCCGGGCCTCGGGGACGACCGCCTGGTAGAAGCGCTCGGCCACCTCGAACATGCCGTGCCAGTGGGCGTAGTCGGGCGCGTTCATCGAGACGCCGTGGCGGGCGCGCCGGCCCTCGTGGTGCCAGAGGTAGAACCAGTCCCACTCGATCTTCTCGTCGAACTCCGTCGGCGTGATGAGCCCCTGCTTGCGGAGCTCGTCGATGATCGCCTTGCCCGGCTTGGCGAACTTCTCGTTGTAGAGCCGCTCGAAGTCGTCGTACTGCGCGTAGAAGTCGTTCACGTAGCTCTGCGCGTGGCAGACGTTGCAGGCCTGCTTCATGCGATCGCGCTTCTGCTCGGCGGTGTCCACCACCAGGGCGCGGCGCCTGGCCGGGTCGGTCTCGGTCACCACGTTGTGGTTCGCGTCGGTGTCCATGCGCTGCGAGATGGGCGGCCGGTTGGTCCAGCTGATCCGCTCGCCGGGGTCGTGGGTCACCTTGCCGCCGTTCACGTTGGCCGACATGTGGCAGGAGGCGCAGGTCGGCGCGGCCGTGTAGTCCTTGCCGAGCACCCAGCTCTTCTTGTCGAGCCCCATGGCGTCCTTCCGGTCGCGGTAGGCGATCCCGTGCTTCGACTCCTCGAAGATCTCCTTCTGCGGGTGGTCGGGGCCGAGGTGGCACTTGCCGCAGTTCTCCGGCTGGCGGGCGCGGCGCGGTGAGAAGTCGTGGCGGCTGTGGCAGGCGGTGCAGCCGCCGAGCGAGCCGTCGAGGTTCATGCGGCCGATGCCGGTGTTGGGCCAGGTCGAGGGGACGAAGATCGGCCGGCCGTCGGCGTCGCGCTTCACCTTCGCCAGCGCCTCGGGGTGGGTGGGCTTGCCGTCCGGGCCGGGCTTGAGATCGTCCACGGTGATCCGCCCGCCGTCGGTGGCGCGCAGCGCCACCTTGGTGCCGTGGCAGTTCTGGCAGCCCGACTCGGCGCTCGCCATCCCGTTCACCGGCTCGAGCGCGGGCGCGCCGGCCGGCGCGTGCGGGTTGAACCGCTCGCGCGACCCCTCGACCGTCTCGGCCATGAAGTTGTCGAGCGAGGCGAGGATGTTGCCCGCCTTGGCGTGGTGGCTGCGCTCGAACTCCTTGTCCTCCTGGGCGTGGCAGCGGGCGCAGTCGCGGGGGGTGACGATGGTGGCGATGAGGGAGCCGTTGTGCTCGAAGGCGTCGGCGTCGCCCTTCTCGGCCCGGTGGCACTCGAGGCAGCCCACGCCCTTGCGGGCGTGCCCGCTGTCCTTCCACTGCTGGACGATGGCGGGGTTGGTCGAGGAGTGGCACTCGACGCAGGCCTGGGAGGCCTTCGAGGCGGCGGCCCCCCCGGCCTTCGCCGAGGGGGTGCCCTTCCCCTTGCCGCCGGCCGCCGAGGCGGCGGCCGGGGCGAGGGCGAAGAGGCTCGCTGCGAGGATGGTGCTCAGGTGTCGTTTCACGTTGTGTCCTCCACCCCGTGTGAACGGGGACGACTAGGCGGCGCGCTGCGCGACCCGGCGGGTGCCGGAATCCTCGCGCTCCTTCCGCCGCAGCGCCAAGTCCCCAAAGATGGCCTTCGCGACGAAGGCGACCATGCCGAGCGCGCCGAGGTCGAAGACCACGTCGGGGAACACGCGCAGCCAGGTGGCGGTGTGGATGAAGGAGGAGCCGGTCACCGCGGGACTCCGGGCGTACCAGATCCCCTGCCGGATGGCGATGGCGAACTGGTAGAAGCCGGCCGGCAGGAGCGAGAGGACGATCATGCCCACCAGGCCCAGGTTGAGGGCCCAGAACGAGAAGCCGAGCAGGCGGTCGTCCCAGGCGGCCTTCCTCACGGTGTGGCGCATCGAGAAGAGCATCAGCGCCATGGCCAGGAAGCCGTACACGCCGAAGAGCGCGGCGTGCGAGTGGATGGGGGTCGTGTTGAGCCCCTGCGCGTAGTAGAGGACGATGGGGGGGTTGATGAGGAACCCGAACACGCCGGCGCCGATCATGTTCCAGAAGGCGACCGCGGTGAAGAAGTGGAGCGGCCAGCGGTAGGGCGACTCGACCCCGGCCAGCTTCGCCACCTTGAGGTTCTGGTAGACCTCGAAGCCGAGCAGCGTGAGGGGCACCACCTCGAGCGCCGAGAAGGTCGCGCCGAGCGCCGTGATCATCAGCGGCGAGCCCGAGAAGTAGAGGTGGTGGAAGGTGCCGATGATGCCCGAGCCCAGGTAGAGCAGGATGCTGAAGTAGGTCGCCTTGAGGGCGGAGCTCCCCTTCACCGCGCCGATCCGGGTGAGCACGAAGGAGAGCGCCACCGTGGCGAACACCTCGAAGAAGTTCTCCACCCAGAGGTGCACCACCCACCAGCGCCAGTAGTCGGCCATCGCGATGTGGGTGCCCGGCGTGTAGAAGAGGCCGACCGAGTAGAAGAGCGGGATGGAGACCGAGGCGTAGAGGAGGAGGTGGGTGAGGCCGCCCTTGTCCTGCTCCTTCTGCAGCGCCGGCTTGATGGCGCGGTAGACCAGCACCAGCCAGAGGATCATGCCGGCGATGAGGGCGATCTGCCAGACGCGGCCGAGCTCGATGTACTCGTAGCCCTGGTGGCCGAGGAGCCAGCCGTTCTCACCGGAGAGCTTGCCCTGGACGCCGGCCCAGGTGCCGACGAGCGACCCGACCACCACCACCACCAGCGCGCCGAGCAGGGTGAGGACCAGCGCCTTCTGCCCCTTGGGCTCGATGCCGCCCACCGCCGGGCCGATGAAGAGGCCGGTGGCGAGCCAGCAGGTGGCGATCCAGAAGACGGCGAGCTGCAGGTGCCAGGTGCGGCTGGCGGCGTACGGCAGGATGCCGCCCAGGTCCATGCCGAAGAACTTGTTGCCCTCGACGGCGTAGTGGCCGGTGAGCGAGCCCAGGCCCGCCTGGAGCACGAAGAGCACCAGGGCGATGAGGAAGAAGGGCAGCGTGGCGCGCTGGCTGGCGGTGGGGTTCGGCTCGGGGAGCGGCTGCAGCTCGGGCTCGTGCTCGTCCTCCCGGTTCTTCAGGTAGAAGTAGATGGCGAGGCCGGTGCCGGCGATGAGCAGGATCACGCTGGCGATCGACCAGACCAGGGCCGAGGGCAGCGGGCCGTTGCCGGCGAGCGGATCGAAGGGCCAGTTGGCGGTGTAGGTGAAGGTCTCGCCCGGGCGGTCGGTGCCGGCGCTCCAGGCGGTCCAGAAGAAGAACTCGGTCATCTCCTTCGCGTGCTCGGCGGTGTCGCTCATCCCGGCGGGGATGGACATCGCGTCCGAGCCGTTCCGGAAGAGCTCGGTGTAGTGGGCGACCAGGGCCGGCATCGCGGCGGTCTGGCCGGGCGAGAGGGTGAGCGTGTCGGTGGCCGCGTCATAGCGGTTCCGGTGCAGCTCCTCCTTCACCTTCGCCATCACCCTGCCCTTCTCGCCGGTCTCGAGCCCCTCGAGGTCGGCCTGGGTGAACTCGCGGGCGGCGTCGGCGTCGAGGCCGTGGGCGAGCCCGGCGGTCACGAGCGCGGTCCGGTGCAGGCTGTCGGCCGACCAGTCGGGGGCGAGGTACGCGCCGTGGCCCAGGATCGAGCCGACGTGCTGCCCGCCGCGGGACAGGTAGTACTTCTGCCCGGCGACGATCTCCTCGCCGGTGAAGAGCAGCCGGCCGGAGGCGTCCACGACGCGTGCCGGGATGGGCGGCTTGTGCGCGTTGATCTGCGCGCCGCCGAAGATGAGGACGCTGAAGGCGGCGACCACGACGAACAGCAGGACGGCTCTGGTGCGGTGACTGGGCATGGAGTCCTCTCGGTGTCGGTGAAGCTCGGGGGAAGGCGAGGCAGATCCCTCCCGCTCCGGCGCGCTCCGGGCTCCGAGGGGGGGATCGGAGCCGGACGCGGGCCGGGCGGGAGGGAAGGAAGGACGCGCGGCGGGGCGGCTAGCAGCAGCCGCCGGGTACGGCGCGCTGCGGCCCCTCGGCGCAGGCGGCGCGGGCCGGGGCGTGGCGCGCCACCA
>JAJXVM010000327.1 GCA_021782135.1 Myxococcales bacterium
TGGCGCCGGGGCCACCCGCCTCGAGCCGATCGCGCCGGCCCCCGCCGGGGAGCCGGCGCCGGCGGCGCCCGACACCGGCTCGCTGCGGTCGGTCTCGCAGGCGGTGCGGGTCGACATCCACAAGCTCGACCGGCTCATGAACGTGGTGGGCGAGCTGGTGCTGGTGAAGACCAGCCTGCTCCGGCTCGCCGAGCGCATGCGCGCCGGGGAGGATCACGCCACGCTCTCGGCCGAGCTGCACCGCGAGAGCCGCAGCCTGGAGCGCAAGCTCAACGACCTGCAGACCGGCATCCTCGAGGTCCGCATGGTCCCGCTGGGCCAGGTCTTCGAGAAGCTGTCGCGCATGGTCCGCAAGCTCACGCGCGACCTCGGCAAGGAGATCGACTTCGTCACCGAGGGCGGGGAGACCGAGCTCGACAAGCTCATCGTCGAGGACCTCTCCGATCCGCTGATGCACCTCATCCGCAACTCGCTCGACCACGCCATCGAGACGCCCGAGGTGCGCCGCCAGCGCGGCAAGCCTCGCCAGGGCCTCATCTCGCTGCGGGCCGCGCAGAAGGGCAGCCACGTCCAGATCGCCGTCGAGGACGACGGCAACGGCATCGACGATGCCCGCGTCCGCGAGGTGGCGGTGAAGCGCGGCCTGGTCACCCCCGAGCAGGTGGCGCAGATGAGCCGCCGCGAGGTGATGAACCTCATCTTCGTGCCCGGGTTCTCCACCGCCCGGCAGGTGACCTCGCTCTCCGGCCGCGGCGTGGGCATGGACGTGGTGAAGAACAACATCGCCAACCTGTCCGGGATCATCGACCTCCACACCGAGCTGGGGAAGGGGACGCGCTTCGAGATCACCCTCCCGGTCACGCTGGCGATCATCCGCGCCCTGGTGGTCACCGCCGCGCAGCGCACCTACGCCATCCCGCTCTCGTCGGTGCTCGAGATCCTCACCGTGACGCCCTCGGAGCTGCGCACCATCGAGACCCGCGAGGTGATCACCCTGCGCGGGGCGACCTTGCCGCTGGTCCGGCTGGCGCGCTTCTTCGGCGTCCGCGCCGAGGAGCCGCGGCAGAAGAGCATGCACGTGGTGGTGGTGGGCCTCGCCCAGGAGCGGCTCGGGATCGCGGTGGACGAGCTGACCGGCCAGCAGGACGTGGTGGTGAAGCCGCTCGGCCGCGCCCTCGGGACCATCCGCGGGCTGGCCGGCGCCACCGACCTGGGGAACCGCCGCACCGTGCTGGTGCTCGACGTGGGCGCGATCATCGAGGAGGTGGTGCGCGGCGACGGGTACCGGGAGGCGGTCGGGCAGGCCGGGTGAGCCATGTACCTCGAGCACTACGGGCTGCGCGCCAAGCCGTTCTCCAAGAGCCCCGACCCCGCCTTCCTGTTCCCCTCGCGGCAGCACGCCGAGGCGCTGGCGCGCCTCTGCCACGCCCTCGAGGAGCGCGAGCCGGCGGTGCTCACCGGCGAGGTGGGGGCCGGCAAGACCACCCTGTCGCGCGCGCTGGTGGACGAGTTCGCCGACCGGTGCCGCTTCGCGCTGGTGGTGAACCCGGCGCTGCCGGCGGCGCAGCTCCTCGCCGCGATCTCGGACGCGTTCGGGCTGCCGCGGCAGAAGCGCAAGGGCGACGTCTACGCCGCCCTGGCCGAGTTCGCGGCCGCGCTCGACGCCCAGGATCAGTTCCCGGTGGTGGTGGTGGACGAGGCCCAGCTTTTGCCGGGGCGGGGGGCCTACGACGAGCTGCGCCTGCTCACCAACCTCACCGCCGACGACCGGTCGCTCATCGGGCTCGTGCTGGTCGGCCAGCCGGAGCTGCGGGACCGGATCCGGTCCAAGGGCGGCGAGGCCTTCTCGCAGCGGATCGGGGTGGCCTACCACCTCGGCGCGCTCGACCTGGCCGAGGTGGGGAGCTACCTCTCCCACCGCCTGCAGGTGGCCGGGCGGCAGGAGCCGCTCTTCAGCGAGGACGCCGTGGCGGAGCTGCACGCGCGCTCGGGGGGCGTGCCGCGGCGCATCAACCAGCTCGCCGCGAGCGCCCTGCTCGAGGGCTTCGCCCGCGACCTGCGGCGGCTCGACGCCGCGGTGGTCGCCGCCGCCGCCGCCGATCTGGAGGCTTACATGGGCGGGAGGCCCGCCAGGGGGTAGAATGGCGGGAACACGATGGACTTCCTGAAGATCCGGAAGCAGGCGAAGGAGCGTTCGGAGGCGCGGGCCCGGGCTCGCTCGACCGAGCACGCCCCGGAGTCCATCCCGCCGTCCAACCAGGCGGACCAGGGCGCCTCCAGCCCCGAGGACCGCGAACCTCCTCCCTCCCCGCCGCGCGGGGAGGGCAGGGAAGGGGAGGCCAGGGCCGCCGTCGCCTCGCCCGTCCCGTCGATGATGCCGCTCGAGGAGGAGCCGCCGGCGAGCGGAGGCACCTCGCCGCACCCCCTCCCTGACCCTCCCCCGCTCCGCGGGAGAGGGGAAGAGGTGCTGTCTTCCGCGAGAGAGGAAGAGGTGCTCTCTCCTGCGGGAGGGGAAGGAATGCTCTCTCCCTCCCCGCCGCGCGGGGAGGGCAGGGGAGGGGCGGCCCCGGTCGCCCCGGAGCCCGTCGTCGTTCCGGCCCCTCCTCCCGCCGCCGACCGCCTCGCCGAGTTCTTCTTCGATCCGGACGAGGAGGCGCCCGGCGTCCCCGACCTCGGCGGCGCCGCGCCGGCGGCGCAGCCGGGCGAGCCCGTCGAGCAGCGGCGCGAGTACCTCGCCTTCCGCCTCGGCGACGAGGAGTACGCCTTCGGCATCGAGTCCATCCGCGAGATCCTGAAGGCGCCCCCCATCACCGAGGTGCCTCGCGCGCCCGCGCACGTCCTCGGGGTGATCACCGTCCGGGGCGAGGTGATCCCGGTCTTCGACCCGCGCCACCGGCTCGGGCTGCCGCCGGCCGCCGTCGGGCCGCGGGGGCGGGTCATCGTCTGCGACGCCGGGGAGGGCCCCTGCGGGCTGCTGGTGGACGCGGTCGCCCAGGTGGTGCGGCTGCCCCCCTCGGCCATCGAGCAGAAGCCGCAGGCCATCGGCGGGAGCGCCGAGTACATCTCCGGCATCGGGCGCGATCGCGACCGGCTCTTCATCCTGCTCGACCTCGCCGCGGTGCTGCGCTTCCCGCGCGCCCGGGAGGCGGTGCCGGCATGACCTCGCGCGAGGCGACCGGGCCGCAGCGGCCCCTCTCCGGGCGGAGCGAGCCCGCCGCTCCTTCCGATCCGATCGTGCAGCTCTGCGCCTTCCGCGTGGGGGACGAGGAGTACGTGCTCGACCTCATGCGCATCCGGGAGATCGTGCAGCCGCTGCCGATCACCGCGGTGCCGCACGCCCCCGAGTACGTCGAGGGGGTGGTGAACCTGCGCGGCGAGGTGATCCCGGTGCTCGACGTGCGCAAGCGCTTCGGGCTCGCGCCCGGCCCGTTCACCCGCCGGACCAAGTTCCTGGTGGTCCACCTGGCCGGCCGGGTGATGGCGCTGGTGGTGGACGGGGTGAGCGAGGTGCTCCGGATCCCGCGCTCCGCCGTCCGGCCCGCCCCGGAGCTCATGGGCGGCCAGCGCTACTTCCTCGGGGTCTGCGGGACCGGGAGCGCCGATCGCGCCGCGCGCCCGGGCGCCGCCCCGCTCCGCCCCGGGCCCCGGGCCAGCACCGCCCAGGGCGCGA
>JAJXVM010000328.1 GCA_021782135.1 Myxococcales bacterium
CGGGCCGCACCGGAGCCGCTGCGCGCGAACGGATCGGCCGGCGCGGGGGCCGCCGCCGGGGCGGCCGGGGGCGGGAGGACCAGGAAGATGGTCTGGCACTTGCTGCAACGGACCTTCACGCCGCGCGGCCCGACCTTGTCGTCGGCCACGCGGAACCGGGTCTGGCAGGCGTTGCAAGTGGCGATCATGACGGACGGAGCCCTGCCCCGACCCTCGCGAGACTACACCGTGATCTCCTTGACACCAAGCCGAGGCGCCGAGAACAATGCCCGCACCTTCCACCGGGAAAAGGCATGGCCGACGAGCAGATCCCGAGTTCCGACGCCGGCGAGCCGGGCGGGGCCGGGCGGGAACCGAAGATCATCAAGCGCTACACCAACCGCAAGCTCTACGACACGGTCGAGTCGCGCTACGTCACGCTCGAGGAGATCGCCGGGATGGTCAAGGCCGGCACCGAGGTGCGGGTGCTCGACAACCGCACCAAGGAAGATCTGACCAGCGTCACGCTCGCCCAGATCATCTTCGAGGAGGAGAAGAAGACCTCGAAGGTGGGGCTGCGCATGCTGCGCGAGCTCGTCCGGCACGGCTCCGACCGCGCGCAGCAGTTCGTGGAGGAGACCCGCGACGAGCTGCGTGGCCGCGTCGAGCTGGTCCGGCAGGCGGCGGAGCAGCGCGTCCAGACGCTGCTCTCGAAGGGGCAGCAGACCCAGGACCGCGCGCGCGAGCTGGTGGTCGCCTCGCAGGAGGCGGTGAACCAGCTCCAGCGCAAGGTGGACGAGCGGGTCCGCACCGCCATCGAGGGCGTGAGCAACCTCTCCGAGCTGCGCAAGGATCTCTCGGACCTGCAGGCGCGCCTCGCCGAGATGGAGCGCAAGCTCTCCGAGCTCGAGAAGAAGCCGTAGCCGGGTCTTCGAAGCGGGCCGCGCCCCCTCCGCGCGACCGGCGATTCAGGCCGCCGAGCGCTCCGCCAGCTCCGCCGCGATCGACGCCAGCGCCCCCGCGCCCGGCGAGCCGGGCGCGTACTCGAAGATGGTCATGCCGTGGCTCTGTGCCTCGTCCACCTTCACCGACCAGCCCAGCACGGCGCGCGAGAGCTCGCGCGGGAAGCGCTCCCGCAGCTTCTCCAGGATCTCGTCCGCGAGCTGCGTCTTGCGGTAGAGCGCCGGGACCACGAGGGCGATCCGCGGCGCCTCGCCGCGCTCGGCGCGCAGCCGCTCCAGGCTGTCCACGATCTCGGCGCAGCCGTCGAGCGCCAGGTAGGTGAGCGCCACCGGGACCACCAGCTCCTCGGCGGCCCGGAGGACGTTCTCGGTCACCAGCGAGACGGAGGGCGGCGCGTCCACCAGCACGAAGTCGTAGCGGTCCCCCGGGACCTCGGCCAGCGCGACGCGCAGCCGGTCGGCGCGGTCGGGCGCGCCGGCGGCCTCCACCGGGAAGCGGGAGAGGGTCTTGTTGGCGGGGAGCAGCTCCAGCCCGGGCACCGGCGTCGGGCGGACCACCTCCTCGAAGCGCGCCCTGCCGAGCAGCAGGTCGTGGACGGTGGGGCTGAGGCCGCGGACGTCGACGCCGAGCGACTTTCCGGCGTGGCCCTGGGTGTCGAGGTCCGCGACCAGCACGCGGCGCCCGCTCGCGGCGAGCCAGGCGGCCACGTTCACGCACAGCGTGGTCTTGCAGGTGCCCCCCTTCTCGTTGATGAACGCGACGCGGCGCATGGGCGGCGCTAGGGCGCGCCCTCGCCGCCGGCCCCGGGCTTCCGGTCCACCCGCTCGGCGAGCTGGTCGAGCATGCTCTCGAGGTCGGAGAGCTTGCGGCGCAGCTCCTCCACGTCCTCGGTGGAGGGCAGGTTCACCGCCTGCAGCGTGCGCTTCACCCCCCGGTCGACGACCGACTTGGCGGTCAGGGCCGAGGACACCATCGATTGCAGCCCCGAGACCACCTTCTCGCTGGAGAGGAGCTGGGTGACGAGCTTCCCGACCCGCTCCTCGCCCGCCTCGAGCGCCTTCTTCACGGCCGGGTGCCGCAGCATCTGGTCGAGCATATTGGTTGGACTTCTTCACCCCTCGCCGCTAGCTTGTCAAGCGCCGTGCCCGGCCCCTCGCTGCTCGACAGGCGGCTCCTCATCGTCACCGGCAAGGGCGGGGTCGGCAAGTCCACGATCTCCGCCGCGCTGGCGTCCGTGGCCGCGCGCCGCGGCAAGCGCGTGCTGGTCTGCGAGCTGAACACCCAGGAGCGGATCGCCCCCCTGCTCGGCGCCCCCCCGGCGGGGAGCAGCGTGCGCGAGGTCCGGCCCGGGCTGTCCACCGTGGTCATCACGCCGCACGAGGCGATGCGCGAGTACGGCCTCATGGTCCTCAAGTTCCGCACCATCTACGACGCGGTCTTCGAGAACCGGGTGGTGCGCTACTTCCTCCAGGTGATCCCGTCCCTCGCCGAGCTGGTGATGCTCGGCAAGGTGCTGCACGAGGTGCGGGCGCGCGAGGGCGGCCGGCCGCGCTGGGACCTGGTGATCCTCGATGCGCCCGCCACCGGCCACGCGGTGCAGCTGCTGCGGGTGCCCTCCGCCCTGCTCGACACCGTGCCGGCGGGGCCGCTGCGCAGCGACGCCCGCTGGATGCAGGACCTGCTGGTGGACCCGGAGGTCACCGCGCTCTCCATCGTGACCCTGCCCGAGGAGATGCCGGTCACCGAGGCCATCGAGCTCGACGCGCAGGTGCGCGGCGACCTGGGGATCCCGCGGGCCGCGCTCTTCGTGAACGCCATGCCGGCGCTCCGCTTCGACGGCGCCGAGCGCGAGGCGCTGCTCGCGCTGCAGGGAGAGCCCTCCCCGGTCGGCCCGGCGGCCTGGGCGGCCGTGCTGCAGTCGCGCCGCGCCGAGCAGGCCGAGCGGTACCGCGCCCGGGCCCGGGCCGCGCTCGACCTCCCGACCGTGGTGGTGCCGCTCCTGGCGGTCGCCGAGTGGGGCCCGCCCGCGGTGGAGCAGGTGGCCGCGCTCCTCGGGAGGGAGCTCTAGATGGGCGCCGTCCTCGAGGGGCTCGCCGGCAAGCGCATCGTGGTCTGCGTCGGGTCGGGCGGCGTCGGCAAGACCACCGTGGCGGCGGCGCTCGGGCTCTCGCGCGCGCTGGCCGGGGAGAAGGTGCTGGTCTGCACCATCGACCCGGCGCGGCGGCTCGCCAACGCCCTCGGCCTGGCGGCGCTCGGGAACGTCGAGTCCCGCGTCCCCGAGCACAAGCTGGCGGAGGCGGGCCTGGCGCCCCGGGGCCAGCTCCACGCCATGATGCTCGACGTGAAGCGCACCTGGGACGACCTGGTGGCCCGCCACGCCCCCGACCGGCAGCGCCAGGAGCGCATCCTGCGCAACCGCATCTACCAGCAGCTCTCGGGCGCGCTGGCCGGCTCGCAGGAGTACATGGCGATGGAGAAGCTCTACGAGCTCTCCACCGAGCGCGACTACGACCTCATCGTCCTCGACACCCCGCCCACCGCGCACGCGCTCGACTTCCTCGAGGCGCCGGACCGGATCGTGGACTTCCTCGGCAACGAGACGGCGCGGCGGCTGCTCTCGCCGGCGCTCCACGCGGGCAAGATGGGGCTGCGGCTGTTCCAGCTCGGCGGCAGCTACGTGGCCAAGACCCTGGGCCGCTTCACCGGCGGGGAGGTGCTGCAGGACCTC
>JAJXVM010000043.1 GCA_021782135.1 Myxococcales bacterium
ACCCCGGAGCGGTCGCGCCGTCCGCCGCCGCGGCGCGGTCGCGCTCGGCGGGCGCCCGCTCCGCCGGCGGGGGCTTCGGCGCGTCATCCACCGGCGGGAGGTCGTCCGTGACCAGGGACGGCGCCGTCACCTGCGCCCGCGCGGGCGCCGCCTGGAGGCCGAGGGCGAGCAGGAGGGTGACGGTGAGCGCTTTCACGGGCGGGTTCGGATGCTAGCACGGGCCCGTTTGGGCTAGAAAACTCCGACATGAGCCGATCCGCCGAAGAGATGGAGAAGCTGCTCGCGATCATGGCGCGCCTGCGGGGGCCGGGCGGCTGCCCGTGGGATCGCGAGCAGACGCTGGACTCCCTGCGCCCCTACGTCCTCGAGGAGACCTACGAGGTGCTCGAGGCGATGCGCTCCGGCGACCCGCGCGCACACTGCGAGGAGCTGGGAGACCTGCTCCTCCAGATCGTCTTCCAGGCCCAGCTCGCGAGCGAGCAGGGCCAGTTCGGCTTCGCCGACGTGGCCGAGGCCATCTCGCGGAAGCTGGTCTACCGCCACCCGCACGTGTTCGCCGGCGCCGAGGTGAAGGACTCGGGCGAGGTGCTGCAGCAGTGGGCCGCCCTGAAGCGCAAGGAGAAGCAGGCGCGCGGCGAGGGCAAGAGCGTGCTCGAAGGGGTGCCGCGCGAGCTGCCGGCGCTCGCGCGCGCCGAGCGGCTGACCGAGAAGGCCAGCCGGGTGGGCTTCGACTGGCCGGAGGTGGCGGGCGCCCGGGCCAAGGTGGACGAGGAGCTCGCCGAGCTCGACGAGGCGGTCGCGGGCGGCGACCGCCGGCGGATCGAGGACGAGCTCGGGGATGTGCTCTTCGCGCTGGCCAACGTCGGCCGCAAGCTGTCCATCCCCCCTGAAGAGGCACTGCGCGGCGCCGTGGACCGCTTTGTCCTGCGTTTCCGGTACATCGAGGAGGCGCTCGAGAAGCGGGGAGTGCCTCACGCGGGCGCCTCGCTCGAGGAGATGGAGGCGCTCTGGCAGGAGTCGAAGAGGTACTTTCCCTAGAGCGCATGAGGGGGTAGCCAGCGTCGCCTCCGCGGCTCTTTTCGCTTGACTCGGAACGTTGTGGAAAACTCGTGGACAAAGTCCTGGTCACCGGGCCGCCCCCCAACCGGAACGCTCCCGTCACGGGCCTCGGAAGCGGGCAAAAGTTCAGAAAACAACCGTCATTCAAGCAGGTTGAGTCGATACCGCCCGCCTGCCCGCCTGCGTGCCCTCTCGACCTGGGTCAAGCGCGTACCCCAGATTCGCGTGGGGTGGAAAACTCCCAGGGACCACTCTTCGGAGCGGTGGTGAGATGTGCGTCCCGCCACCACCCGGGCTTCGGGTCCTTGGCCCGCAAGGCTTCCGCTCGCGCGTGCTCCGCGCCCCCGCGCCGCTCTAGGCCGAGCGGGCCACGTGCCTCTCGCGACCGCTCCGCTCAAGGACCTCCGGGCATTCCACTTTGGGAGAACCCTGGCCGGGCGCGCGGAACGCGGTCTTCACCGCTTGACGTCGAGCGCGCCGGGAGATAGAGAACGCGGCTCTCTATCTATCTGATTCTCGGAGACTCCTTTGGCCAACACCCGCTCGGCTGAGAAGCGCAACCGTCAGACGCAGAAGCGCCGCACCCGCAACGTCCACGTCCGCACGAGCGTGAAGGGCGCCGTCAAGAAGGCGCGCGAGGCCGTCGCCCAGGGCGGCGACTCCAAGCAGGCCGTGGTCGAGGCCGCCCGCGCGCTCTCGAAGGCCGCCTCCAAGGGCGTGCTCCACAAGAACGCCGCCTCCCGCCGGATCTCGCGGCTGGCGAAGGCCGCCGCCAAGGCCGCCAAGCAGCAGGCCTGAGGCGCTCCCCGGCGCGCCGCGAACGCGGGCGCGCCGGACCACGCGCACACGCGCAGCACGGCGAGCGGCCCCGACCGGGAGGTCAGGGCCGCTCGAAACGTTCCACCACGTCCCGGGCCATCTCCTCGGCCGCGCGTCGCAGCGCGAGCCGGCGGCGCCCCTCCGTCTCGAGCGGATCCTCGCCGGCCACGTAGTCTTCCTGCCGGACGAAAGCCTGGTTCGAGACCACCTTGCCGTCCACCACCAGCCGCGCGTGCGCGGCCATGGTGAGCTGGAAGGTCGTCACGCTGGTGGGGAAGAAGCCGTCGCTGTCGATCTCCCCTTCGATGCGCGCCCGGGCCCCGGCCCGGCCGTTCGCGCCCCGGCGCGCCAGCTCCTGGCGAAGCGCCGTCGCGAGCCAGGCTCCCGCCTCCGAATCGGCGGTCCGGTTGTCGAACGGCGGGACGAAGATCTTCTCGGCCCCGGGCGGCATCCGGGCGGCCCCGGAGGTGAACCCGTACCCGCACCCGGCGAGGAGCCCGAGCGCGCCGGCCAGCAGCGCCGCCCGCGCGCCCGGCCCCGCGGAGCGGCGTCCGCGCCGGGTGGACGGCGCGGGATGAGGAGGGGCGAGCCGCATCCCCCTACCCCACCACGAAGTTCACCAGCCGCTTGGGCACGAAGACCACCTTGCGGACGATCTTGCCGGCGAGGTGGGCCTGCACCTTGTCGAGGGCCTCGGCGAGGGCGCGGACCTCGGCCTCGCCCGCGGCCACCGGCGCCTGCACCTCGCCGCGCAGCTTGCCGTTCACCTGCACGGCCACCGTGACCACGTCGGCCGCGCAGAGCGCCGCGTCGAAGGCCGGCCAGGGCTCCTCGGCGAGGAGGCGCCCCTCGGCGGCGGCGCCGAGCACGGCGTGCCAGAGCTCCTCGGCGACGTGGGGCGCGAACGGGGCGAGCAGGGTCGCCACCGCGACGAGCGCCTCGCGCACCGCGGCCCGGTCGGCGTCGGAAGCCGGCTCGAAGGCGTAGAGCGCGTTCACGAGCTCCATGAGGGCGGCGATGCCGGTGTTGAACTTCAGGTCCGCCATCCCGGGCTGTCCCCCCGCTCGCTCCGATCCGGCCTCATCCGGCTGGACCTGCGCTCGCGCCTCGAAGGACCCGGTGACCCGCTGGATGGTCCGGTGCGTCCTGCGCCGCAGCTCCAGCGCCTCGCCGCCGGCCTGACCCAGCGCCGCCGCGGGCGCGCCGAAGCAGGCCTCGCGGGCGACGAAGATGCGCCAAACTCGCGCCAGGAACCGGAAGAGCCCCTCCACCTGCTCGTCCGACCAGTCGATGTCCTTCTCCGGGGGCGCCGCGAAGAGCATGAAGAGCCGGACCGTGTCGGCCCCGAAGCGGCTCACCATCGGCCCCGGCGCGACCACGTTCCCCCAGCGCTTCGACATCTTGCGGCCGTCGGGGCCGTTCACGATGCCCTGGGTGACGAGCCGCTTCACCGGCTCGGCGGTGGGCGCGAGCCCCAGCTCCTGCATCACCCGGTTCCAGAACCGGAAGTAGAGCAGGTGCATGACGGCGTGCTCGGGGCCGCCCACGTACACGTCGACCGGCAGCCAGCGCCGGGCGGCCTGCGGGTCGAAGGGCCGGGACTCGTCCTTCGGCGAGAGGTAGCGGGCGTGGTACCAGGAGGAGTCGACGAAGGTGTCCATGGTCTCCGTCTCGCGTCGCGCCGGCTTGCCGCAGACCGGGCAGGCGGTGTTCACGAAGCCGGGGACCTTGGCGAGCGGCGGCTCGCCGGTGCCGGTGATGATCGCCTCGTCCGGCAGCACCACCGGCAGCTGGTCGAGCGGCACCGGGACGGCGCCGTGCTCCTCGCAGTAGACGATGGGGATGGGGGTGCCCCAGTAGCGCTGGCGCGAGAAGCCCCAGTCGCGCAGGTGCCAGCGCACGGTGGGCGTCCCGAAGCCCTTCTCCCGGGCGTCGGCGCCCATGCGGCGCCGCGCCTCGGCGCTCTCGAGGCCGCTGTAGGACGCGCTGTGCACCAGCCGCCCGTCGTCGGTGTACGCGGCGGCGAGGGCGGCCTCCTCGATGGGCTCGCCGCGCGCGGGCTGGATCACCACGCGGACGGGCAGGCCGTACTTCTTCGCGAACTCGAAGTCGCGCTGGTCGTGGGCCGGGACGCTCATCACCGCGCCGGTGCCGTACTCGGCGAGCACGAAGTTGGCGACCCAGATCGGCACCTCCTCGCCGGTGAAGGGGTTCACGGCGTGAGCGCCGGTGAAGACGCCCTCCTTGGGCGCGCCCTCCCCCGTGCGCTCCTGGGCGTCGGTCCGGCGCATCCGCTCGACGAACGCCTGCACCGCCTCGCGCTGGGCGGGGATGGTGAGCTCGGACGTCAGCGGGTGCTCCGGCGCCAGCACCACGTAGGTGCAGCCGTGGATGGTGTCGACGCGGGTGGTGAAGACCTTCACCTTGCGCGGGCTCCCGGCCACGGCGAAGTCGACCTCGGCGCCCTCGCTCCGGCCGATCCAGTTCCGCTGCATGGTGGTGATGCGCTCGGGCCACTCGGTGAGCCCGTCGAGCCCGGCCAGCAGGTCCTCCGCGTAGGAGGTGATGCGGAAGGCCCACTCCGGGATGAGCTTCTCGACCACCTTCGACTGGCAGCGCTCGCAGGTCTCGTCCACCACCTGCTCGTTGGCGATGACGGTGTTGCAGCCGGTGCACCAGTTGGCCTTGCCGGTGCGCCGGTAGACGATGCCCTTCTCGAGCATCTTCAGGAAGAACCACTGGTTCCAGCGGTAGTAGCCCGGGTCGGCGGTGACGATCTCGCGGTCCCAGTCGAAGGAGTAGCCGAGGCTCCTCATCTCGGCGCGGAAGCTGACGATGTTCTCCTCGGTGCGGGTGCGCGGGTGCTTGCCGTCCTTGATGGCGGCGTTCTCCGCCGGGAGACCGAGCGCGTCGAAGCCGATGGGGTGCAGGACGTCGAAGCCCTTCATGCGCAGGTAGCGGGCCAGCGCGTCGCCGATGGTGTAGACGCGGGCGTGGCCCATGTGCATGGCGCCGGAGGGATAGGGGAACATCTCCAGGACGTACCGCTTCTCGGCCTGGGGACGGCGGCCGGCCTCGAAGACGCCGGCTTCGCGCCAGCGCCCCTGCCAGCGGGACTCGATCGACTGCGGCTCGTAACGCTCGTTCATGGACATGGTGGGATCTCGGGGCCGGGGATATTACCGCGCTCCCTGGGGTTTTCCACGGCCGAACGGAAAAGGCGGGCGCGGCGCGGCGGGCTCCGGTCGCCCCGCTCGGCTATAGTCCGCCCCACTCGCCACGGAGGAAGCGGACATGAGACCGACCGTCTACGTCGCCGACATCGCCCAGCACGAGGGCCGGGAGGTCACGCTCCACGGCTGGCTCCACAACCGCCGCTCCTCGGGCAAGCTCCACTTCCTGCAGCTCCGGGACGGCACCGGCTTCCTCCAGTGCGTGGTCTTCAAGGGGAACGTCACCCCGGAGGTCTTCCACGAGGCCGATCACCTGCCGCAGGAGACGAGCCTCACCGTCACCGGGACGGTGAAGAAGGACCCGCGCTCGCCCATCGGCTACGAGCTCGACGTGAAGGACCTCGCCGCCGCCGCCCGCCCCGCGCGCGAGTTTCCGCTCGGGCACAAGGAGCACGGCGTCGCCTTCCTGATGGAGCAGCGCCACCTCTGGCTCCGCTCCCAGCGGCAGCAGGTGATCCTGCGGGTCCGGCACACGGTGGAGAAGGCCATCCGCGACTTCTTCGACGGCCGGGGCTTCACGCTGGTGGACGCGCCCATCTTCACCCCCAGCGCCTGCGAGGGGACGAGCACGCTGTTCGAGGTGCCGTACTTCGACCTCGGCAAGGCCTACCTCACCCAGTCCGGCCAGCTCTACATGGAGGCGGCGGCCATGGCGCTCGGGAAGGCCTACTGCTTCGGCCCCACCTTCCGCGCCGAGAAGTCGAAGACCCGGCGGCACCTCACCGAGTTCTGGATGGTGGAGCCGGAGGTGGCCTGGATGGACCTCGAGGGCGACATGCAGCTCATGGAGGAGTTCGTCTCCTTCGTGGTGCAGGCCGCGCTCGGGAAGCACGGCCGCGAGCTGAAGGAGGTGCTCGAGCGCGACGTCTCGAAGCTCGAGAAGGTCCAGGCGCCCTTCCCGCGCATCACCTACACCGAGGCGGTCGAGGTGATCCAGAAGACCGGCCATCCGATGAAATGGGGCGACGACATCGGCGGAGACGAGGAGACGCTGGTCGCCTCGGCCTACGACCGCCCGGTGATGGTCCACCGCTACCCGGCGGAGATGAAGGCCTTCTACTTCAAGAAGGACCCGGACGACCCGCGGGTCGCGCTCGGCTGCGACGTGCTCGCGCCCGAGGGATACGGCGAGATCATCGGCGGCGGCCAGCGCGAGGACGACCTGGCCGTGCTCGAGGCCGCCATCGCCCACCACCGGCTGCCCAAGGAGGCGTTCGAGTGGTACCTCGACCTCCGGCGCTACGGCACGGTGCCGCACGCCGGCTTCGGCGCCGGCGTGGAGCGGATGGTGGCCTGGATCTGCGGCCTGCACCACGTCCGCGAGACCATCCCGTTCGCGCGCATGATGGAGCGGATCACGCCCTGAGACAGGGCGGGAGCCCTGTCTCAGGCCATGTTCCACGGGGACTGGCGTCCCCGCCCCATCGGCGCGCTTGCACATTCCCGGAACGAGCGCTGGCCCCCGCGAGGCCGGCTTCGCGGGGCGGTCGCGATTCCCGGGCGCTCCTCCCTTGCCGCCGCGACGGCGCTGCCCAGATCTCCCCCGCCGCCACTTCGAAGGCGGCGAGGAGACGAGATCATGGCCGTGGACATCAAGCAGGCGCAGCGGCGGTTGCTCGAAGAGGCGTTCGGCAAGGGGAACTTCGACGTCTTCGACGAGCTGTGCGATCCGGGCTATCGCGCGCACGACCCGGTGGCCGGCGACGCGGACCTGCGGCAGGCGCGGGAGAACTGTCGCATGTACCGGTCGGCCTTCCCGGACCTGTCGATGACCGTCCTGCGCTCCTGGGTGGACGCCGACGGCGACACCTGCATCACGCAGTGGCGCGCCATCGGCACGCACCAGGGCGCGCTCCTCGGGATCGGGCCGACGGGCCAGCGCTGCACCGTGGAGGGGGTCTCCATCGCCCACTTCCGCGCCGGCAAGATGATCGAGGACTGGACGCAGTGGGACGCCCTCGGGCTGATGCGGCAGCTCGGCGCCGGGGCCGCCGCCGGCGCGCAGGCCGGCCGAGGTGCCGGTGCGCAGCCGGAGGTGCGGCACTAGCCACGAGAACCCGCGCCCGCCGCGAACGGGTCGAGGTAGCATCCTCGCATGCGCCTCTTCCAGTTCTCTTACAGCCCGTTCGCCGCCAAGGTCCGCAAGTGCCTCGAGCTCAAGGGGCTCGCCTACGAGACGGTCGAGGTGCCCTACCTCGACCGCCGCGAGCTGGTGGCCCTCACCGGCGGCTACGCGCACGTGCCGGTGCTCGAGGACGTGGCCTTTCGCCTGGCGGTGCCGCCGCTCGACGCGCGCTACGTGGAGCTCCAGGGTGGGATAGAGCTCCGGTCCGGAACCTGCGGAGCGTTCGCTCTCACGCCGTCGGCGCGAGGCTCTCCTCGATCCAGCGCAGGTAGCCGGCGCTCCCCTCCTCCACCGGGATGGCGAGCACCTCCGGCACCTCGTACGGGTGGATCGCCAGCAGCCGGTCCCGGAGCCGCGGGAAGAGCTCGCGGCTGGTCTTGAGCAGCAGCAGCACCTCCGGCTCGTCCACCACCTTGCCCTCCCAGCGGTAGATGGACCGGACGCCGCCGAGCACGTTGCCGCAAGCCGCGAGCCGCTCCTCCACCACCGTCCGGGCGAGCTCGGCCGCCTTGTCGAAGGTGGGCGCGGTCACCAGGACCGCGAGCGCGTCGGTCATCTCCGTCCCTCCTCGCCGGCGGTCTTCCGCCCTCCCGTCCCGCCGGGCAGCCCCGGACCACCCGAGTCGAAGCGCCCCCGTCCCGCGCCGGCTGCCCGGTGCGCGAACGGGAGGAGGCGCGCGGGAGCGCCCGGGACGGGGCGGCCTTCCCTTACCGGCCGCCCCGGCGCGGCGCCAATCGGAACGCGCACCCCCATCGAGCCTCGCCAAGAGAGGCCCGCGGTGCTTCACTGCCGGGTATGGACTCCGACATGTCCCCTCGGCCCGCGCTCGCGCTCTTCGCCCTCGTCCTGGCCGCCTGCTCGGGCGCGTCCTGCGCCGCCTCGCGCGGCGCGGCGGCCGGCGAAGGGGACGGCGGCGGGAGCACGGTCACTCCCCGCTTCGGCTGGCCGGACGACTTCCACGCCCAGGTCTCGCTCGACCACCGCACCATCCGCGACGGGAACCGCTCGACCCGGGCCCTGGTGCGGCACCAGCTCTCCGCCGAGCGGAAGAACGGCGACCTGTGGGTGCGGGTGAGCAACATCGAGGGCGAGGGAGACGAGCCCGACCTGCGGCTCAACCTCGCCATCGGCGAGACGCTCGTGCAGGTGGTGAGCCGGGACGGCGCCTTCAAGCGCGCCGAGGGGCTCGACCAGGCGATGGCCATCCTGCGCCGGGCCGAGGGGGGCGAGTCGGCCGGCGACAAGGCCCGGGAGAGCATCCGGCGCCAGGTGCGCGAGGACTGGGAGCAGACGGTGGGCGCCTGGCGGGGGCGGAGGCTGGTGGAGGGCCAGACCGCCAAGGCCGAGCAGGAGGCGCCGCTCTCGCTGCTCCCCTCCGTGCTGGGGGTCATGGACGTCGAGTACCTCTACCGGGGCCGGGTGGCCTGCGAGGAGGGCCAGCCGGAGCTGCGCTGCGTCGAGCTGTGGCGCCGCATGCGGCCGGCCCGGAAGAGCCAGCAGGAGATCCTGGCGCAGGTGGCCGCGGGGCTGCCGCCCCCGCAGGCGGCGGCGCTGCGCGCGGTGAGCGCCAGCTCGGAGGTGGACCTGGTCACCGAGCCCGACACGCTCATCCCCCACCGGCTCCTGGTCCGGGACGTCCTCGGGATCACCGTCGAGGGGGTGGACGGCGCGCAGCACACCGTCACCGAGCGGAGCGAGGACTCCTACCACTTCACCACCGAGACCGCGCTGTAGCGAGGGGTCGCCCGGGATCCCGCCCGGCGCTCAGCGGAAGAAGAGCACCGAGAGCTGCCCCTCCACGTCGAGCGGCGTCTTGCGCCAGGCGAGCGCGATCGACGCCGGGCCGAGGTGGAGCCGGGTCTCGGCGGCGAGCTCCCAGATGGTGTCCGGCCGGGCGAAGGGGAGGAAGCGCAGCCCCGCGCTCGCCTGGGTGGCGAGCCGCTCCCCCCCGAGCAGCCGCAGGGTCGCGGTCGGCCCGACCCCGAGTCGCACCCCGGAGCCGAACGCGCCCTGGAGCGAGGGGGCGGCGGCGAGCTCGCTGTCGGCGGCGAGCTGCGCCGTGACCGCGCCGCCGGCCCCCACCAGCGCCGGCCCGCCGCCGAGGTCGAAGCGCCCCGCCAGGCACTCGCGACAGCCCCCGTCGCGCACCGTCGACGCGCCGGCCCGCATGTGCCAGGAGACGCGCCGGTCGAAGCGGTCGAGGGGGTTGGTCGAGACCACGTCCACCAGCGAGAAGTCCTCCAGGCGCAGCCGCCGGTGCTCCGTCTCCCAGCGCAGGTCGGTCACCAGGAACTCGAGCTGGCTGCCCGGAGAGAATCCAGCCGGAGGGTCGAGCAGGTCGTGGAGGGCGGCGCGGTAGCTCAGGGCGACGTAGGAGCCGTCCTGGCTCGACTCGCCGGCCCCGACCCCCAGGCGCGCCGCCCCGTGCCCCCGCTCCGGGCCTCCCTGCGGCGGCGGCGGGACCGTCAGGGGGGCGCTCTGCACCGGGACGGCGCTGCGCCGCGCCAGCAGCCGCTGGCGCAGCTCCCCCACCCCGTCCTTCCCCTCGACCAGGGCCCGCGCGTGCCGGACGTCGAAGAGGTCGAGCGCCGCGTCGAGCACCGCGGCGCGCCGCTCGGGCGAGAGCCCCTCCGGCAGCGGCGCGGCGGGATCGGCGGCCACCGCCTCGACGGCGTCGAGCGCGGCCGGGTCGAGCGCCGCCGCCCGGCGCGCGAACTGGGCCCGCACCGACGGGCGGAAGCGCACCCGCTTCACCAGCCCCGGGTTCTGGTAGAGCGCCTGGACGGTGGCCGCCGGGAGGACCACCGGCCCGAGCCGCGAGAGCAGGTCGAGGCGCGGGCTCGCGGCCTCGAGCGCGCCGAGGACGTGGTACGAGCAGTTCTCGGACAGGTAGTAGTAGTCGAACCAGGTCGAGCCGAGCTCCCAGACGTGGGCCACCAGCATCGCCACCTCGTCCGGCTCGAGCGCGAGGTCGTACTCCCAGATGTCGCGCGACTCGTAGTCGGCGTACTCGCGGACCTTGTAGAAGTAGGGCAGCGCCGTGAACTCGCCCTTGTAGAGCCCGGTGAGCCCCTTCACCGCGTAGAGGATGGCGTTGCCGCCGTCGGTGGTGGCGGCGTAGTTCACCCCCTGGTCGAGCAGCTCCGCGCGCTCCCCGCCGCCGCCCTCCTCGCCCTTGTCGAGCCGCAGGAAGGTGTGGCCGAACGCCGACGCCGGGTTGTCGAGGAAGTACGAGGAGAAGACCAGCGTCACGCCGCGCGCCTGGGTGCGCGCCCAGAAGCGCTCCAGCTTCTCGCAGCGGCGCGCCGGCAGCCGGGAGGGGTCGATCCCGAGCCGCCGCGCCAGGAAGGCGAGGCGCGCCGGGAACTGGCACTGCGGGTGCTGGCGCGCCGGGTCCTTCGGCTCCGGCGCGAAGAACCCGCGGAGGGTGGCGACGAGCTCGGCCTCGGGGTCGGTCTTCCCCCGGGGCGAGAGGAAGAAGGCCGGCCCGTCCGCCTCGCTCTCGTATCCGCCCACCGCCCGCGGACGCCAGTGGCCGAGCCGCAGCCACTGCCGGTCCCGGGCCAGCCCCGAGGTTCGCGCCGCCGACACCAGCTCCTCGGCGTAGTCCAGCCCGGCGGCGCGGGCGCCGGTGGGGAGCGCGAGCGCGGCCAGGAGCGGGAGCAGGAGCCGTCGCATGGGGCGGAGACGCGAAGAGCCCCGCGGAGGGGCTCTTCGGAGGTGCCGGCCGAGGCCTCTCGGCTAGCCGAGCGCGCCGCAGGAGAGCGACTTGTCGGTCTTGAGCGTCGAGATGACGTTCGCCGAGACCGCCTCGTCCGAGATCGACTGCTCCGGGAAGACGGCCTGGAAGCTCTGCTGGAGCTTCGCGCCCACGGCCTTGGAGTCGGCGCAGCCGGCGAGGTGCGACAGCGCGGCGATGGTCTCGCCGGAGCCGCGGGACATGTCCTTCGCGAGCGCGTCGCGGTTGGCCTCGATGAAGGTCTTGGTGCCGGAGAGGCCCACCACCGACTCGCCGCAGTTGGAGGTGCCGGAGGTGATCCCGAAGGTCTGGGTGCCGAAGAGGCCGTTGGTGGTCGCGGCCAGGATCTGGATCGCGCCCTTCTGGTTGCCGAAGGCCATCGAGCCGAGGCCGCACCCGGCGGTGCCGTAGCTGCCGCTGCCCTTGATGCCGCCGCCGTCCGCCGCCGACGCGCTGCCCGCCATCGCCAGGACCGCCAGTGCCACCATCATCTTCCGCATGTGAGCCTCCTTCGGGATGTTCCGGAGTTCTTGGGAAGGAGCGGGGTACCCCGCCCCGGGTCCCGCCCATGCTGCCTTAACGAGCCTCCGAACGCCAGCCTGCCCGTGCGTTCCCCGAGGGGGCGCCCGAGCGCCGCTCAGCGTCCCGGCTCCGGCTCGGGGCGGGCGCGCCCGGCCGGCGCGCGGCCCAGCACCGAGCCGTAGGCCACGCCGGCGACCCCGATCACCACGCCGGCGAGCCCGGCGGCGCTGGGGTGCTCGCCGAGGAGCGGCACCGCGAGCAGGTAGGTGGCGATGGGGGTGAGCTGGAGCCAGACCGCCGCCTCCGAGACGCTCAGCGCGCCGTAGGCCTCGGTCATGAGCACCTGGGCGGCCATGGAGACCGCCCCGAGCGCCGCCGCCGAAAGCCAGAGCGCGAGGCCGGTCGGCCAGGCGGTGAGCGCGAACGGGAGCGCGACCGGCATCCCGCCCAGGCAGAACCAGAAGAAGATGGTCGGCGCGTTGTCGGTCGCCCGCATGGCGCGGATGACCACCGCGGAGGTGGCGGCGAAGAAGGCGGCGCCGATCGCGAGCAGCTCGCCCAGCCCGAGCCCCAGCCGCGCGGCGCCGGCCGGGCCGGAGAGGACCAGCCCCACGCCGGCGGTGGCCACCCCGAGCCCCGCGAGCAGGTGCACGGTGGGCCGCTCGCCGAAGGCGAAGAAGCTCATGCCCGTCGCGATGACCGGGAAGAGGTTGTAGAGCAGGCTCGCCTCGCCCGCCGGGATGCGGGAGAGCGCGCTGAAGTAGAGCACCACCACCAGGCCGCCCGAGACGCCGCGCGAGAAGAGCAGCCGCCGGTTCACCGGCCGGTAGACGCCCGGCCGGAGCCGGAAGTAGGCGAGGCTCGCCAGGCCGCCGAAGACGAAGCGGACCACGGTGAGCTGGCCGGCGGTGAAGTGCGCGGGGCCGCGCGAGAGCCGCCGCGCCAGGACGGCCATGAGCCCGAAGCAGACGCCGGATCCCACCATCGCCAGCCGGGCCAGCGGCCGTGAACCTCCTCGCCCGGCGCTCGCGTCCATCGCCCCCGTGTTACCGCGTCCCGCTCCCGCTGGCCAGCCGGACCGGCATGCATTAAGAGAGGCGGACCGTGAGCGAACCCGAGCACATCATCGTGAAGGGCGCCCGCGAGCACAACCTCAAGTCGGTCAGCCTCGAGATCCCCAAGAAGAAGCTGGTGGTCTTCACCGGCGTCTCCGGCTCCGGCAAGAGCTCGCTCGCCTTCGACACCCTCTACGCCGAGGGGCAGCGCCGTTACGTCGAGTCCCTCTCCTCCTACGCCCGCCAGTTCCTCGGGCAGATGGAGAAGCCCCGCTACGACACCATCCGCGGGCTCTCGCCGACCATCTCCATCGAGCAGAAGGCCGCCTCGAACAACCCCCGCTCGACGGTGGGGACCATCACCGAGGTGCACGACTACCTGCGCGTGCTCTACGCCTCCATCGGCGTGCAGCACTGCCCCTCCTGCGGCCGGCAGGTGGGCAAGCAGACCGCCCAGCAGATCGTGGAGGCCATCCTGGCGCTGCCGGAGGGCTCGCGCATCCTGGTGCTCGCGCCGCTGGTCCAGAACCGCAAGGGCGAGTACCGCGAGCTCCTCGGGGACGTCTCGCGGCGCGGCTTCTCGCGGGTGCGGGTGGACGGCATGATCCACTCCCTCACCGACCGGCTGGCCCTCGACAAGAAGCTCAAGCACGACATCGAGCTGGTGGTGGACCGGCTGGTGGTGAAGGACGGCGTGAAGGGCCGGCTCACCGACTCGGTGGAGACCGCGCTGCGCGAGGGCAAGGGCACGCTCGTCGTGGCCGACGCCGACAAGGAGCAGAAGGTCGGCCCGGGGGTCGATCCCGAGGAGTACAAGCGGCACGACCGCTTCTTCTCCGAGACCAACGCCTGCCACGCCTGCGGGCTCAGCTTCTCGGAGCTCGCGCCGCAGAACTTCTCCTTCAACAGCCCGCTCGGCAGCTGCGGCGAGTGCCAGGGGCTCGGCACCCGCGCCGAGATGGACCCGGACCTCATCATCCCCGACCCGTCGCTCACCATCCGCCAGGGCGCGGTGGAGCCGTGGGCGAGCGGCATGGAGCGGGGCGAGGGCTGGACCTTCGAGTTCGTGGAGCACCTCTCGCGCTCGCTCGGGCTCGACCTCGACACCCCCTGGGCGAAGCTCTCCAAGCGCGACCGGGAGGTGGTCCTCAACGGCAACGAGGGGATGCCCCGCACCCGCATCGTCTGGGAGGGGGTGCTGAACCAGCTCTACCGGCGCTTCAAGTCGACCGGCTCGGAGGCGATGCGCCGCTATTACATGCGCTACTTCTCCGACAAGCCCTGCCCGGCCTGCGGCGGGGAGCGGCTCAAGCCGGACAGCCGGGCGGTGAAGGTCCGCGGCAGCGGCATCGTCGAGCTCTCGAGGCTCACCATCGTCGAGGCCCACCGCTGGCTCTCCGAGCTGGCGCTCTCCGGCAACGAGGCCCGCATCGCCGACGAGCTGCTCAAGGAGATCAAGAACCGGCTCAAGTTCCTGCTCGACGTGGGGCTCGGCTACCTCACCCTGGACCGGCCCGGCCCGTCCCTCTCCGGCGGCGAGAGCCAGCGCATCCGGCTCGCCTCGCAGATGGGCTCGGAGCTCACCGGCGTCATCTACATCCTCGACGAGCCCTCGATCGGGCTGCACCAGCGCGACAACGGCAAGCTCCTCGCGACGCTCAAGCGGCTGCGCGACATCGGCAACTCGGTCATCGTGGTCGAGCACGACGAGGAGACGATGGAGGAGGCCGACTGGCTGGTGGACTTCGGCCCCGGCGCGGGGGCCCACGGCGGCGAGATCGTCTCCCAGGGCACGCCAGCCGAGGTGAAGGCCGACCCGGCCTCGCTCACCGGCGCCTACCTCTCCGGCCGCGCCGAGATCGCGGTCCCGCCGCGCCGGCGGCCGCGCGGCCACGGGGCCGTCGCGGTGGTCGGGGCCAGCGAGAACAACCTCAAGGACGTGACCGTGGAGTTCCCCCTCGGGACCTTCACCGCCGTGACCGGCGTCTCCGGCGCCGGGAAGTCCACCCTGGTGAACGCGGTGCTCCGCCCGGCGCTCATGCGCCACCTCTACGGCACCCGCGAGGTCCCGGGGAAGCACCGCGCCCTGCGCGGGTACGAGGCGATCGACAAGGTCATCGACATCAACCAGCAGCCCATCGGCCGGACCCCGCGCTCCAACCCCGCCACCTACACCAAGGTGTTCGACTTCGTCCGCGAGGTCTTCGCCCAGACCCCGGAGGCGCGCGCCTTCGGGTACCAGCCCGGCCGCTTCAGCTTCAACGTCAAGGGCGGCCGGTGCGAGGCCTGCCAGGGCGACGGCATGAAGCTCGTCGAGATGCACTTCCTCGCCGACGTGCTCGTGCCCTGCGAGGTCTGCGGGGGCAAGCGCTTCAACGACGCCACCCTCCGCGTGCAGTTCAAGGGAAAGAACGTCGCCGAGGTGCTCGACCTCTCGGTGAAGGAGGCCATCGACCACTTCGCCCACCACCGCGAGATCGTGCGCATCCTGCAGACGCTCGACGACGTGGGGCTCGGCTACATCAAGCTCGGCCAGCCCTCGCCGACCCTCTCCGGCGGCGAGGCGCAGCGGATCAAGCTCTCGCGCGAGCTCGCCCGGGTGGGGACCGGCAAGACGCTCTACATCCTCGACGAGCCCACCACCGGGCTCCACTTCGAGGACGTGAAGAAGCTCCTGGTGGTCCTCGACCGGCTGGTGGACGCCGGGAACACGGTGGTGGTGATCGAGCACAACCTCGACGTCATCAAGTACGCCGACTGGCTGGTGGACCTCGGGCCGGAGGGCGGCGACGGGGGCGGGCTGGTCATCGCGGAGGGCACGCCGGAGGAGGTGGCGCGGGTGAAGGCCAGCCACACCGGCCAGTACCTCGCCAAGGTGCTCGCCCACCATCAGTCGCGCCGCGTCCGCGGGCGCGCCGAGGTGCTGGCGGGGACCTGAGAGGATCCGCACGCCGCGCCGGAAATGCGGTAAGCAATCCTTCTCACCTTTCACCCCGGAGGATCGCTTGCCCACCACCGCCGAGAACCTCGACGTCGCCTTCGCCGGCGAGAGCCAGGCCAACCGCAAGTACCTCGCCTTCGCGAAGAAGGCCGAGAAGGAGGGCTTGCCGGCCATCGCCCGCCTCTTCCGCGCCGCCGCCGAGGCCGAGACCATCCACGCGCTGGCGCACTTCACCAACAACGGGCACGTCGGCTCGACGCTGGAGAACCTCAAGGCCGCGGTCGCCGGCGAGACCTACGAGTTCAGCCAGATGTACCCGCCCATGGTCGAGCAGGCGCAGCGGGAGGGGCACCGCGGCCAGAAGATGCTCGGCTACGCCAACGCGGTGGAGCAGGTCCACGCCCGGCTCTTCCAGCAGGCGCTGGCGGCGCTCGAGGGCGGCAAGGATTTGTCGCGGATGGAGGTCTACCTCTGCCCGGTCTGCGGCGACCTCGAGTTCGGGATCCCCGAGAAGTGCCCGGTCTGCGGCCTGCCCGGCGACAAGTTCCAGAAGGTCGCCTGAGCCTCTGCCGCGCGCTCTCCCGCCGCCGCTCCGCGCCGCGAAATCGTTGAGGGCCGGGGCGGCGGCGGATACAGTCCGCCTCGTCATGTCGATTCCCGATCCGGACACGATCCTGGCGCTCCTGAAGGATCCGAACGTGGAGAGCCAGGAGATCGCCGCCGCCACCGGCGCGCCCCGCGAGGAGGCGGGCCGCGCCTGCCGGCTGGTGATGGCCATCTCGCGGGCCAAGGCCGAGGAGGTACGGACCCTCCCGGCGCCCCTGGCCCTGGCGGTGCTCCGCGCCGCCCTGCAGGCCGGCCGCGCCGACCTGCTCGCCGCCGCCGCCGGGCACCCGGCCAAGGAGGTGGCGAAGGAGGGCAAGCGCTGCCTGCACCTGCTCAAGACCCGCGGCGTGGCGGTGCCCGAGCCGGTCCGGCCGCCGCCGCCAACCGCCGCGCCGGTCCCGGAGCCGACCTTCCCGAGCTACGCGTCGGTGGTGGACGGCCACGGCGAGCGCGCGGTGTGGGTGACCCGCAACGTCCCGGGCCGGGGGGTGGAGGTGGCGCAGGCCATCCTCTCCGACGAGCACGGCATCCTCGAGTTCCAGGCAGGCGTGCTCGGGCGCAAGGAGTTCCGTTCCTTCTCCCACGACCTCGAGGAGCGCGGGCGGGTACTCGGCATCGCCGAGGTGGACCGCCCCACCGCCCACGCGCTGGTCGCCGAGGCGCGCCGCCTGAACGACGGCGCCCACCCCGCTCCGGCCGGCACCGACCTGTGGCTCTCCAAGCTCGGCCCGGCCCCGGCCGCGCCCGACCTGGCCGCGCGCTTCCCGCCGCTGCCCGAGCCGGAGGAGCGCGCCGCCCTCGAGACCTCCGGCGAGCTGCACGACGAGCCGCTGCTGCGGAGCTGGCTCGCGGACGAGGACGCGCTGCGGACGCTCGCCGCCCGGCTCGACGAGATCGCCGTTTCGCCGGTCTACCTCGACGAGCGGCAGCGGCAGGAGCAGTCGGTCCGGGCGCTCGCCGACGCGGCCGAGGCCTGGCTCGACGCGCCCCACCGCCGCCTGCTGGCCGCCCGGCTCTACGTCGTCGCCGACCACCTCCAGCGGACCGGCCGGCCCGATCGGGCCCGCTCCGCGGCGGCCG
>JAJXVM010000044.1 GCA_021782135.1 Myxococcales bacterium
AGGCGCCGTCGTGCAGGACCCGCGCGCCGGCCACCGCCGCCAGCGCGGCGGCCTTGCGCGGGCAGGGGTCGAGGGCGGCGGCGGTGGCGGCGAGCAACGTCGGGTTGAGCAGCCCCTGGGCGGCGTGCAGCGCCGGGCCGACCGAGGCCCGCTGGAGCACGCTCCAGCGCTGCTGGCGGGAGAAGAACTCGGCCACCGTCCGGCGCTGGCTGACGTTCTCGACCGGGCTGCGCGCCACCACCACCCGCTTGCCCAGCCGGGCCGGCACCATGCGCCCGAGCACGTAGTCCTCGGCGAGGACGTCCTTCACCTCGGCGAAGCCGCCCAGCGCCTCCAGGTCCCGCCGCCGCAGGGCCATCGACTTCCCCACCACGATGTCGGTGCCCGCCAGCCACTTGGCCGCGACCACCCCGGGCGCCACCCCGCCGGCGAGCTGCAGCCCGTCGAGCAAGGAGCCGAGCCGCGCGGCGCCGGCGCCGGCGATGGGATGCGTGACCAGCCCGACGCCGCGATCCTGCAGGAGGGCGGCGATCTCGGAGAGGTAGTCGCGGCGGACGCGCACGTTCGAGTCGCTCACCACCAGCAGCTCCCCCCGGGCGGCCCGCGCCAGCGTGAGGAGCTGGTTCACCTTGGGGTTGAGCCCCGGCTCCCCCTGCTGGACGCAGAGCCGGAACCGCCCCGGATGCCGGGCGATCGCCCGGCGCGCCACCTCCGCGGCCGGGTCGTCCGGGCTGCGCACCCCGAGCAGCACCTCGTAATCCGGGTAGTCGAGGGCGGCGAACGACTCGAGGTTCTCCGGGAGGCCGTCGTCCACCCCGCAGAGCGGCTTCAGCACCGAGACCGCCGGCGTGGTGAGCCGCGGCGGCCTCGGCCCGCGCAGGTGGACGCGCAGCGCGAGGTACCCGGCCGCGAGCAGGAGGAGGCCGCCCAGGGAGGCGGCGAGGAACAGGGTGCTCAAGGCGACGGCCACGGACGGTCCTCCTGCTCGGGTCGCGCTCCGGAACCGGCCGGAGCTGCGAAGCAGGATGGCGGGGGGCCGTGGCGCGCCCGGGGAGCGCCCGGGACGGCGGGGTGACGGTCCGGCGACGGATCGCGCGGCCGGCTACGCCTGCTCGCGGCTCCGCGGGTGGCGCACGTCGGTGCCGCGCACCATGAAGACCACCATCTCGGCGAGGTTGATGGCGTGGTCGCCGAAGCGCTCCAGGTGCTTGGCCACGAACATGAGCGCGGTGGCGCGGCGGATGACCCGCGAGTCCTCCATCATGAGGGTCAGCAGGTCGTTGAAGATCTCGAGGTACAGGGCGTCGAGGATGTCGTCCCCGCGCATGACCTCCTCCGCCTTGGCCGCGTCGCGCGAGACGAAGGCGTCGAGCGCCTTCTTGAGCTGGGCCTCGGAGAGCTCCGCCAGCCGGGCCAGCCTGTGCTGCGGCGGGAGCGGCGGCGCGCCGGAGAGGTCGATGCCGCGCTCGGCGATGTTGACCGCCAGGTCGCCCATGCGCTCCAGGTCGGTCACGATCTTGAGGGCGGTGGTGATGAAGCGCAGGTCGCTGGCGGCCGGCTGCCGCAGCGCCAGCAGCCGGCGGCAGGCGGAGTCGATCTCCACCTCCAGCCGGTTGACCTCGCGGTCGTCGGTCTTGACCTTGTCGGCGATCGCCTGCTCGCGCTCGAGGACGGCGCGCACCGAGAGCTCGATGGCGGCCTCGACCTTGCCGCCCATGGCGAGCAGCTTGTCCCGCAGCTCCTGCAGCTCGGCCTCGTAGGCCCGGTCGGTGTGGGTGGTGACCATGGTGTCCTCGCTCCTACCCGAACTTGCCGGTGACGTAGTCCTCGGTGCGCTGCTCGCGGGGGTTGGTGAAGATGGTCTCGGTGTCCCCGACCTCCACCAGCTCGCCCATGTAGAAGAAGGCGGTCTGGTCGGAGACGCGGGCCGCCTGCTGCATGTTGTGGGTGACCACCACGATGGTGTACCGCGCCTTGAGCTCGTGCATCAGCTCCTCGACGCGGGCGGTGGCGATGGGGTCGAGGGCGCTCGCCGGCTCGTCCATCAGCAGCACCTCCGGCTCGACCGCCAGCGCCCGGGCGATGCAGAGCCGCTGCTGCTGGCCGCCGGAGAGCGAGGTGGCGGGCGAGTGCAGCCGATCCTTCACCTCGTCCCAGAGCGCCGCCTGGCGCAGGCAGCGCTCCACGATCTCCTCGAGCCTCCCCTTCCAGCCGTTGAGCCGCAGCCCCGCCGAGACGTTGTCGGCGATGGTCATGGTCGGGAACGGGTTGGGGCGCTGGAAGACCATCCCCACCCGGCGCCGGATGCTCACCGGATCCACCCCGCGGGCGTAGAGATCCTCCCCGTCGAGCGTCACCTTGCCGGTGGCGCGCCCGCCGGGGACGAGCTCGTGCATGCGGTTCAGGCAGCGCAGGAAGGTGGACTTGCCGCACCCGGACGGGCCGATGACGGCGAGGACGGAGAGCGGCCGGACGTCGAGGCTGACGTCGCGCACCGCGTGGGTCTCGCCGAACCAGGCGTCGAGCCCCTCGACGCGGATCTTGGGGGGGGCGGCGGCGCTCATCGATGGCTCCCGAGGCTGTTTCTCATGGCGATCCGCGCGAGGAGGTTCAGGCCCCCGACCACCAGCAGGAGGACCAGCGCCGCGCTCCAGGCCTTCTGGTGCCAGTCCTCGTACGGGCTGATGGCGTAGTTGAAGATCTGGACCGTGAGCGAGGCGGTCGGCTGGTCCGGGCGCAGGTTCCAGTACTGGTTGTTGAGGGTGGTGAAGAGCAGCGGCGCCGTCTCCCCGGCGGCGCGGGCGACCGCCAGCAACGCCGCGGTGACGATGCCGCCCCGGGCGGTGCGCAGGACGATGCGCAGGCTGGTCTTCCACTGCGGGACGCCGAGCGCGAGGGAGGCCTCCCGGAGCGAGCCGGGCACCAGCCGCACCAGCTCCTCGGTGGACCGAGAGAGGGTCGGGACCATGAGGAGCGCCAGGGCGAGCGCGCCGGCCAGGGCCGAGAAGTGGTGCATGGGGACCACCACCAGCCCGTAGGCGACGATGCCGACCACGATCGAGGGCACGCCGGAGAAGACCTCGGCGGTGAACCGGACCGTCCGGCCGAAGAGCCCGTCGCCGCGCTCCGCCAGGAAGACGCCGGCGCCGACGCCGAGCGGCAGGCCGAGCAGGCAGGCGAGGCTCACCAGCATGCCGGTCCCCACCACCGCGTTGCCGACGCCGCCGCCCGGCTCGCCCACCGGGGTGGGCAGGGCGGTGAAGAAGGAGAGCGACAGGCCGGGGAGGCCGCGGGAGACGACCAGCCAGAGCAGCGAGGCGAGCGGGGCCAGCGCCAGCAGCACGCCGAGCCCGCACAGGGCCGTCATGAGGTGGTTGCGAATCCGGCGGAGCAGCAGGGATCTCATGCGGGCTCGGGGATCAGGACGCGACGGCGCGGGAGGGGCCCGAGGCCACCATCCTCACCAGGAGCCGCGCCGCCGAGTTGAGGATCAGGCTCACGCCGAAGAGCACCAGCGCCAGCCCGGCCAGGGCGCCGGTGTGGACGTCGCCGGTCGCCTCGGCGAACTCGTTCGCGATGACCGCCGGGAGCGAGTAGCCGGCGGCGAAGAGGGAGGGGCTGATGGTCGGCGAGTTGCCGATGACCATGGTGACGGCCATGGTCTCGCCGAGCGCGCGCCCGAGGCCGAGCAGGGTGGCGCCGAGGATGCCGGCCCGGCTGTAGGGCAGGATGGCCATGCGGATCGCCTCCCAGCGGGTGGCGCCGAGGGCGAGCGCCCCTTCCTTGAGCGAGGCCGGGACGGTCTTCAGCACCTCGGTCGTGACCGAGGCGATGGTGGGCAGGATCATGACCGCCAGGATCAGCCCGGCGGCGAGGTAGCCGAGGCCGATGGGCGCGCCGCGGAAGACGGGCAGGAAGCCCAGGGTGCGGCCGAGGAACGGCTCGAGGTGATCCCGGAGCGCGGGGACCAGCACGAAGAGCCCCCAGAGGCCGTAGATGACGCTGGGGATGGCGGCCAGGGTCTCGATCCCGAAGGAGACCACGGGGCGCAGCTTGCGCGGCCCCATCTCCTGGAGGAAGAGCGCCAGCCCCACCGAGATGGGCACCGCGACGAGGATGGCGACCACGCTCGTCACCACGGTGCCGTAGATGAACGGGAGCGCGCCGAAGGAGCCGGAGACCGGGTCCCAGTCGCTCGAGGAGACGAAGGTCCCGGCGCCGGCCTTCAGGGCGGGCCGGGCGACGTGGACCAGCGCGAGGACCACCACGCCCACGATCAGCAGCACCGCGCCGCCGAGGAGGCCGAGCAGCCCCGACCAGGCGCGGTCGCCGAGGTTGGGGCCGTGCGCGGACCGCGCCGCCCCCCCGGAGACGCGGGGGAGCGGCGCGGCGGGAGAGCGGTTCAACGGGAGATCAGTGCTGGGAGGCAAGGGAGACGTGCTTCCCCTGGACGGTCAGGGTCTTGATGGTGGCGGTGACCTGCTCCACGACCTTCTTCGGCAGCGGCGCGTAGTCGAGCGGCGCGGCGGCGGCCTGGCCCTGGTGCACCGCCCAGCTCAGGAACTGGACGAGCGCCGTCCCCTTGGCGGCGTCCCGCGTGTCGCGGTGGACGAGCAGGTAGGTGAAGGAGGCGATGGGGTAGGCGTTCCGGCCGGCGGCGTCGGTGATCGAGACCCGGTAGTCGGCCGGCATGCGGACGCCGGCGGCCGCCTCGGAGGTGCTCTGGATCGAGGGCTTCACGAAGTGACCGTCGCGGTTCTTGAGCGAGGCCATCTCGAGGTGGTTCTGGTTGGCGTAGGCGAGCTCGACGTAGCCGACCGCGCCCGGGGTCTGCTTCACCATCCCGGTCACGCCCTCGTTGCCCTTGGCGCCGAGGCCGACCGGCCACCTCACGCTCTTGCCGGCGCCCGGGCCGGCCTTCCACTCCGGCGAGACCTTGGCGAGGTAGTCGGTGAAGATGGCGGTGGTGCCCGAGCCGTCCGAGCGGTGGACCACGGCGATCGCCTGGTCGGGCAGCCGCACGCCCGGGTTGTCCCGCGCGATGGCCGGATCGTTCCACTTCGCGATCTTGCCGAGGAAGACGCGGGACAGCGTCTCGCCGGTGAGCTTCAGGTCTTTCACCGGCGCGTTGTAGGTCACCACCACCGCCCCGAGCACGGTGGGGATGTGCTGGATGCCGGGGGCCTTCGCCAGCTCGGCGTCGGTCATGGGGGCGTCGGAGGCGCCGAAGTCCACGGTGCCCTCGGTGATCTGCTTGATGCCGCCGCCCGAGCCGATCGACTGGTAGTTGAACTTCAGCGCCGGGTGGAGCTTGTTGTAGTCGCTGAACCAGCGCGAGTAGAGCGGGAACGGGAAGGTGGCGCCGGCGCCGGTGATGAGCAGATCGCCGGCGCGCGCCGACGCAGCGGCGCCGAGCAGGAGCACGGCGGCCAGGAGCTTCTTCATGGGGGTTGCCCTCGCGGGAAGAGGTCTCTTTGTCGAACGGGGGCTTTGTAGGCGCGGCGAATGACGCGTGCGTGTCCGCGCGTGACGGACGTGTGACGAGAGCGTGAAGAACTGGCGACCGCGCCGGGCGCCCGGCCGCTCGCTCCCGGACGCTCAGCCCGCGAGCCGCAGGCGCACCCAGAAGCGGCTGCCGCCGGCGCCGCTCTCGACGCCGACCGAGCCCCCCTGCGCCTGCGCCAGGTGCTTCACGATCGCCAGCCCGAGCCCGGTGCCGCCCTGGTCGCGCGCCCGCCCGGCGTCCGCCCGGTAGAAGCGCTCGAAGAGCCGGGGCAGGTGGTGGCGGTCGATCCCCTGGCCGGTGTCCGAGACGGCGAGGATCGCGCTCTGCTCCTCCGCCTGGGCCGAGAGGGTGACCGCGCCCCCGGCCGGCGTGTACTTGATGGCGTTGTCGAGCAGGTTGACCAGCACCTGCTCCAGCGCGCGCGGGTCGGCCCGCACCAGCAGGCGCGCCGGGAGGGAGCGCTCCAACCGGAGCCGCCGCTCGGCCGCCGCGGCGGCGTAGAGCTCGAGCGCGTTCACCGCCAGGGGCACCGCGTCGAGCGGGGCCACGTTCATGGCCCACTGCCCCGACTCGATGCGCGAGAGGTCGAGCAGGTCGCGGGTGAGCCGCGCCAGCCGGTCGGCGTGCCGCGCGATCATCTCCACGAACCGGCGGGCCTGGTCCGGGTCGCCGAGCGCGCCGCCGAGGAGCGTCTCCGCCGCGCCGTGGATGGCGGTCACCGGCGTGCGCAGCTCGTGGCTGGCGTTGGCGACGAGGTCGCGCCGGGCGCGCTCCGCCTCCCGGGACTGGGTCACGTCGCGCAGGAGGACCAGCACCTCGCCCCGCAGCAGCGGCGTGAGGTGCGCCACGAAGGTGCGGTGCGCGCCGGGGAGCTGCAGCTCCAGCTTGCGCGCGGTGCCCTCCAGCGCCCGCTGCACCGCGTCGGCGAGCTCGGCGCTCCGGGTCAGCTCGAGCACCGTCATGCCGGCGGCCCGGCCGCCCGCCGCGAGGGCGTCGGCGGGCACGTTGGCCACCCGGACCCGGCCGTCCTTGCCGATCACCGCGGCGGCGTCGGGGAAGGCGGCGAGCAGCTCGCGCTCCGGCTCCTCCTTGGGCCGCAGCCGCTCGGCGCGGCCGCCGAGGAGATCGGCCAGGAGCTGCACCTCGGGGATGAGCTCGGCGCGGGGGCCGCCCGCGAGCTCGATCCGGAGCGCCTCCACCGCCTCCGGGACCGGGTTGCGGAAGCGCGCCAAGGGTCAGCTCCCCGACCCCGGCGCGACCAGCCGGTACCCCACCCCGCGCACCGTCTCGAGCAGGTCGCGGGCCGGCCCGAGCTTCTCGCGCAGGCGCTTCACGTGCGTGTCCACCGTCCGGGTCTCCACCTCGGTGGACATCTCCCAGACGTCGGTGAGGAGCTGATCGCGGGACTGCACGCGCCCGAGCCGCGCCATGAAGGTGGTGAGCAGCTTGAACTCGAGCGCGGTGAGCTCCACCTCGGCCTCGGCCACCCAGGCCCGGTGCGCCTCGAGGTCGACGCGGATGGGGCCGACCTCCGCGACCGGCCGCTGCTCGGCGGCGGGGGCCGCGGCTCGGCGCAGCACCGCCTTGAGCCGGAGCGCCAGCTCGCGCACGCTGAAGGGCTTGGTGACGTAGTCGTCGGCGCCGAGCTCGAACCCGACCACCCGGTCCACCTCGTCGGAGCGGGCGGTCAGCATGACCACCGGCACGCTCCGGGTTCGCGGATCGCTCTTCACCCGCCGGCAGATCTCGATGCCGGAGAGGTCGGGCAGCATGAGGTCGAGCAGGATGAGGTCGGGGACGCGTCGCCTGAGCTGCGCCAGCGCCTCCTCGCCGCTCTGGGCCAGCAGGGTCTCGAACCCGGCCTGCCGCAGGTTGAAGTCGAGCAGGGAGACGAGATCGCGCTCGTCGTCGACGATCAGGACGGAGGGCACGGCCTACCTTATAACGGCCGCGCCGTGGCGGACAGGCGGCGCTCCCGTGACGGGCGGGTGACGTGACGCGAGCGGGGGACCCGGGTCCGGGCTACAGTGCGCCGATGAACTTCTTCGCCACCTGCGCCAAGGGCACCGAGGGGCCGCTGCGGTCGGAGCTGTCCCGCGCCGGGCTCAAGCACCTCAAGGGCGACCGCGGCGGCGTCCGCTTCGAGGGAAAGCTCGAGGCCGGCATGCGCGCCTGCCTCCACAGCCGGGTGGCGATGCGGGTGCTGCTCGAGCTCGCCACCTTCCCCGCGCCCGACGCCGACGCGCTCTACGAGGGCACGCGGGGGATCGCCTGGGAGGAGTGGCTCACCGAGCGCACCACGCTGGCGGTGGACGCCACCGTCAAGGACTCGGCCGTCACGCACTCCCGGTTCGCCGCGCTCAAGGTGAAGGACGCGGTGGTGGACGCGCTGCGGGAGAAGCTGGGGGGCCGGCCGGACGTCGATCCCGAGGACCCGGACGTGCGCCTCGTGCTCCACCTCGCGGGCGACCAGGCCACCCTCTCGCTCGACCTCGCCGGCCACCCGCTGCACCGGCGCGGCTACCGCGCCGCCATGACCGACGCGCCGCTCAAGGAGACGCTGGCCGCCGCCGTGCTGGCGCTCGGGCAGGTCGATCCGGAGAGGCCCTTCGTGGATCCGATGTGCGGCTCTGGCACGCTCGCCATCGAGCACGCGCTGGCGGCGCGGCGCATCGCGCCCGGGCTCGGCCGCGCCTTCGGGTTCCAGCGCTGGCCGGTCTACCGCGGCGGCCCGCAGTCGCGCTGGGACCACCTGAAGGAGGAGGCGCGGGCGGCGATCCTGCCCGCCGCGCCGGCGCCCATCGTGGCGCGCGACTTCGCCGCCAAGCCGCTCGAGGCCACCCGGCTCTGCGCCGCCGCCGCCGGCGTGCTCGCCGACCTGCGCGTGGAGCGGGGCGACGTGCGCGACCTCGCCCCGGAGTGGCCGGAAGGGACCATCTGCGTGAACCCGCCCTACGGCGAGCGGCTCACCGGGAGCCACGCCGAGCGCGAGGCGCGCCGGACCCGCGAGGAGGGGCGCGGGCCGCGCGGCGGCCGCCCGGCGCCCCACCGCGAGGCGCCGCCCGATCCGCACGAGGAGCGCATCCAGCTCAAGAAGCTCACCGGCCTCTACCGGCAGATGGGCGAGACCTTCCTGCGCCACCACGGCTGGACGGCGGTGATCCTCTCCGGCAGCCCGCTGCTCGAGGAGGCGTTCCCGTTCAAGCCGGAGGTCTCGCACCGGCTCTGGAACGGGCCCATCGAGGCCCGCCTGCTGCGCTACCGGCTGCCGTAGGCACCCGGCCAGACCCGGTGCTCTCTCAGCGCACCTTCACCCCGAAGGCCAGCCCTTCCTCGGTGGGCAGCATGGTGGCGCGGAAGCGGCCGCCGCCGGCGAGCCGGGCGTTGAAGCGCTTCAAGGCCTCGACGCCTTCCGCCGAGTGGCGCCCCTGGTACCGCTCCCGCGCCACCCCGCCCCAGCCGAAGGCGTTGTCGGCGAGGAGCACGCCGCCCACCCGCAGGTGCTCCTCCGCCCAGGCGAGGTAGTCGGGGTAGCCGGTCTTGTCGGCGTCGAGGAAGACCAGGTCGAACGGGCCCTCCGGCTCCACCTGCGCCAGCGCCTCGCGCGCGTCGCCCACGTGGATGCGGACCCGCGAGGCGAAGCCGGTCCGCCGGAAGGTCTCGGCGGCCACCGCCGCGGCGGCGGGCTCGCGCTCGAAGGTGTGCAGGAAGCCGGACGCCCCCATGCCGCGCAGCAGGCAGACGCCGCTGTAGCCTCCGAGGGTCCCGATCTCCACCGCCCGCCGCGCCCCGGCCGCGCGGGTGAGCAGCTCGAGGTGCAGCCCGTCGAACGGGCCCACCTGGATCGGCCGCAGCCCGGCCGCGACGGTGCGCTCGCGGATCTCCCGCAGCACCTCGTCCTCCGGCTGGAACACCCGCTCGGTCCAGCGCGCGAGCTCCTCGCTGCCCTGCCCGAACCCCTTCTCTCCGGCCGCGCTCATGACTTTCCTCCTGACGGGGGCTGCCCCAGGCCCTCCCGCTGCCCCCCCTCGGCCGGGCTCATCCGGCTCGCGCGCACCGCGCGGGCGCCGTCGTCGAGCAGCCGCTCCAGATCGGCCACCCCGAGGCTGCCGAGCCACTTCAGCACCGGCCGCTCCGCGGCGGGCTCGATGACGAGCAGGGTCGGCAAGGTGTCGATGGGGAACTTGCGGAGGAAGGCCGCGTTGGCGGCCTTCTCGGTGTCGACGCTCAGCCAGACGAACCGCCCGGCCTGCTTCCGGAGCCGGCGGTCGGTGAAGACCGTGGCCCGCAGGAAGCGACAGGTGTCTCACCAGGGCGCCCAGGCGTCCACGAAGAGCGGCAGGTGCCGCGCGCGGGCCAGGGCGAGCGCCTTCGGGTAGTCGTCCTCGATGAACGGGAGGGCGGGCCCGGGCGGCCGGCTGGCCGCGCGCGCCGGCGGAGCGAGGGCGAGGAGGGCGAGCGCGACGAGGAGCTTCATCGGTCCCGGAATATAGCCGAGCCGGGAGCGGGACCTCATGGCCACCCCTCCTCCGCCCTCCCCGTGCGCTGGGAAGGGGGAACACCACGGGTTCATGCAGGGGGCTGGCGGCCGGGCCCCCGGCGCGTCGGGCACCCGGCGCGCGGCCCTGGGAGCGCGTGGGCTTCCGTCACTTGCGGGGCGCTCGCCGGATGACCAGCTTCGCCCGAACCGCCTGATGAACACCCTGGCGATCGAGGTCTCCATGCGCCGCCTCCTCCACGCACTCCCGCCGGTCCTGCTGGTCGCCAGCGCTGCGTGCGGCGGCCCCGCCGAGGCGGGCGCGGGGGCGAGCGCTTCCAGCGCCGCGGCGAGCGCGAGCAACGCCAGCGGCTCTTCCGGGCAGGGGGCCGGCAGCTCGACCGCCAGCAGCCCGGCGAGCGCCCCGGCGAGCGCCCCGGCGGGCGCCTGGCAACCCTGCGCCCCCACGCTCGCGTCCAACCAGACGGTCCGGGCGGTCTCCGGCGCGAGCGGCGCCGACCTGTGGGCGGTGGGCCCGGCCGGCATGGTGCTGCACCGCACGGCCGACGGCTGGACCGCCTTCTGCAAGGCGAGCGGCCCGTCTCTCTCCGCGGTCTGGAGCGCCGCGGCCGGCGACGCCTGGGCGGTGGGGGATGGGCTGGTGCTCCACTACGACGGGACCTCGCTCTCCGAGGTGGCGGCGCCGCCGGCGGCCACCCCGCTGCGCGCCGTGTGGGGCTCGAGCGCGAGCGACGTCTGGGCGATGGCCTCCGCCGAGATCCTCCACTTCGACGGCAAGGCCTGGACGCGCACCGCCGCGGCGGCCATGCAGACCCTCGGCTTCGACTTCGGCACCTTCCGCGACGTCTGGGGCGCGGGCCCGGGCGAGGTGACCATCGCCGCCGACCGGGGCACGCTGCGCTTCGACGGGAAGAGCTGGTACGCGAGCCTGGCCGCGCCGGCCGATCAGCTGCTCCAGAGCACCTGGTCGAGCGGCGCCGGCGACGCCTGGACCGCCGGCAAGAACCTCGACGGCGGCAGCGCGGTCTGGCGCTACGCCGTCACCTCCTGGGCGCCCCAGTCGCTGGTGCAGCGCCCGGTGGTGGACGCGGTGCGCGGCAGCTCGCGCGGCGACGTCTGGTTCCTCGCCGGCGCCGAGCTGCTCCACTGGGACGGCGCCTCGCTGGCCCCGGTCGCCGCCCCGCCGGCCGCGCCCACCGGGGCCCCGCACGTCCTCGGGCCGACGGACGTCTACCTGCCGGACGCGCTCGGCGTGGCGCACTGGGACGGCAGCGCCTGGACGCGGACGCTGGGGCGCTGACGCCGCCTACTTCCGCTTGAGCGAGAGCCCCATGCGGAAGCGCGCCACCGGCTCGCCGGCGTACTTCGACGGCACGGTGGCCAGCACCTCCAGCGGGACCAGCACGCGCTCGCCGGTGGCCTCGGTCTCGCGCACCGCCTCGGCCACCTCGCGCCCCTGGCGCATCTCGAAGCGCACGTCGCCGTCGGCGCGCTTCAGGAACTCCGCCTGCACGTCCTTGAAGACGAGCTGCACCTTGCGGTGCCCGCCGAAGTAGATGAGCCGCGCGGCGTTGAGCCCGGCGGCGAGATCGGCCCCGGCGCAGAGGGCGGCGAAGTACATCGAGCCGAGGTGGTTGCGCGAGCGCAGGCCGAGCGGGATGGCCACCGCGCAGCCCTCGTCGTCCAGCCGCTCCACCGTGGGCCCGAGGAAGAAGAGCACCGGGATCTTGAGCCCGAGCAGCCGCACCAGGGCCGTCTCCTTGAAGAGCACGCGCACCTCCTCCGGCCAGTGTAAGGGGACCGCGCCCACCGCCGCGGGCGAACCGGCGACCCCGGTGGGGCGCTCCGGAACCGCCCCGCCGCCGGGAGCCCCAGCCCGCCGCGGCGAGTGGCCCCCGCCTCAGCGGAGAGCCGCCGAGGCCCCCTCCGCCGGCGCCGGGTACTCGACCACGCGGTACCGGCGCGCCACCTGGACGAACCACACGGCGCACCCGAGCATCAGCCAGGCGAAGAGGGCGAAGTAGGCGGTCCCGTGGAAGCGGTTCGCCGCGGAGACCGCCGCGGTGACCAGGTTCCCGAGCCCGATGGTCAGGTACCAGAAGCTCATGACGGTGCTCTTCATCGCCGGCGGGGCCTGCGTGTAGGCGAACTCGAGCGCGGTGACCGAGACCAGCACCTCGCCGACCGAGACGAAGAGGTACTGCGGCACCTGCCAGGCCACGTGGACCGCGCCGCCGCCCTCGAGCGCGTGCTCGACCAGCCAGGCGGCGACGAACGAGAGGACGGTGACGAACATCCCCGCGCCCATCTTCCGCAGGGCCGTGACCCGCACGCCCCGGCGCTCGAGCCAGGGGTAGAGCCCGCCGGCGAAGAGCGGGATGATCATCATCACGAAGACGGCGTTCAGGAAGGAGACCTGCGACGAGGCGAGGCGCAGCCCGAGGACGCTCCGGTCCATGCGCTCCGCCTGCAGCACCCACGACGAGCCGTACTGGAAGAAGAGCGCCCAGAACCCGACCACGGGCGCGAAGACCTGGCAGATGCGCAGCACCGCGCGCGCGCCCTCGATCGCCTCCGGCGGGTGGCGTCCGGCGGCGCGGTCGAGCCCGGCTCCGGTGGCCGAGGGCGAGGCGAGCGCGTGCCAGACCACCCTCACGAAGCCGTGCGGGTCGGGGCCGCTCGGCGGCGCGCGCCGATACCGGCCCCGCCCCGCCCAGAAGACGAGCAGCGCCAGCGCCATGGCGACGCCGGGCAGGCCGAAGGCCACCCGCGGGCCGATCCGTTCGAGCAGCCAGGGAATGGCGAGCGTGCCGGCGGTCGAGCCGAGGTTGATCATCCAGTAGTAGAGGTCGTAGACCTTCTTCAGCAGGTCGCGGTCCTCGCGCGTGAACTGGTCGCCGACGAAGGCGGCCGCGCCGGGCTTGATGCCGCCGGCCCCGGCCGCGATGAGCACCAGGCCGGCGCAGAGCCCCCAGGCGCTCTCGAAGGCGGCCAGGGTGGCGTGGCCGAGGACGTAGCCGAACGAGAGCCAGAGGATGGTCCGGTAGCGCCCCCAGCGGCGATCGGCGATCCAGGCGCCCACCAGCGGCGTCAGGTACACCGCGGTGCCGAAGAGGTGGTAGGCCGCCTCGGCGCTGCCCTCCCGCAGGAGCAGGTTGCGCACCATGTGGATGGTGAGGACCGAGGTCATGCCGTAGTACGAGAAGCGCTCGCAGCCCTCGTTCCAGGCGAGGAACTTGATCTGCGGGGGGAAGCGCCGCGGGGCGGCGCCGGCGCTCGGCTCGGCCATGCGGCGCCGACAATGCCACACTCGCTGGCGCGCGGCGCGGGGCGCGGTTATCTCCGGACGCATGCCGGTGAAGCGAGTCGGCCCCGACGGCGCCTGCCACCTCCTCGCCCGCGGAGAGACCGACCTGGTGGACGTGCGGGAGTTGAAGGAGTGGCTCGGCGGCCGCATCCCGGGCGCGCGCCACGTGCCGCTCTCCCGCTTCCTGGCCGATCCGCGCGCCCACTGCAGCCGGGACGGCATCCTCTTCGTCTGCGCCCACGGCCTGCGCAGCCTGCAGGCCGCCGCGGTGGCGCAGAGCGCCGGGTTCGACGTGGTCTACAGCCTCGACGGCGGGCTGGTGGCCTGGGCGGCGCAAGGGTTCCCGGTGGAGCGGGGGTGAGCGCCGGCCCGCCGCCTCCAACCCTCAGCCCCTCATCGCCGCCAGCGCCAGCGCCAGCCAGCCGCCGAGGAAGCAGAAGCCGCCCACGGGCGTGACGGCGCCGAGCCAGCGCACGCCCGAGAGCGAGAGCGCGTAGAGGCTGCCGGCGAAGACGAGCGTGCCGGCGACGAAGAGCCAGCCGCCCGCGGCGGCGGCGCCCCCCGGCCAGCGCGCCCAGGCCCAGGCGGCGGCGAGCAGGCCGAGCGCGTGGTACATCTGGTAGCGCGCGCCGGTCTCGAAGATGGCGAGCAGGTCGGGGGGGAGCCGCGCCTTGAGCGCGTGGGCCCCGAAGGCGCCGGCGGCCACCGAGATCAGGGCCGAGAGCGCGCCGAGGGCGAAGAAGAGCCGATCCATGCCCCGGACGTTAATGGAAGGAGCATGGACTGGCGAACCAAGAAGTGCGTCCCGTGCGAGGGCGGCACGCCTTTCATCCCGGAGGGGCGCGCCAGGGAGCTGCTCGGCACGCTCGACGGGTGGTCGCTCCGGGACGGCGCGCTCTGGAAGCAGCTGCGCTTCGCCGACTTCCGCGCGGCGGTGGCCTTCGTGAACGCCGCCGCGGAGGTGGCGGAGCAGGAGGGCCATCACCCCGACCTCTTCCTCCACGGCTATCGCTTCCTCGACGTCACCCTCTCCACCCACGCCATCGGCGGGCTCTCCGAGAACGACTTCATCCTGGCGGCGAAGCTCGACGCCCTGCCCCGCTGAACCGGAGGGCCCTCCGTCCCTCGGGCGAGAGCGGGGGGCGCGCGGCACCGGTCCGGGTTACCATCCGGGGGTGAGCCGCGCCGCGCACCTGATCCTCTTCCTCTCGATCTTCGTCGTCGTCCTCGGCGGCATCCACTGGTACCTCTGGGCGCGGCTGGTCCGCGACACCGGCCTCCCGCTGCCCTGGCGGCGGGCGCTCACCGCCGCGCTGGCGCTCGCCGCGCTCAGCCTCCCGCTCACCATGGTCGCGCTCCGGGCCGCCCCGCGCCTGGCGCAGCGGCTCGCCGCCCCGGTCTTCTTCTGGCTCGGCCTCTCGTTCCTGCTGCTGGTCTCGCTCGCGGCCATCGACCTCGCGAGGCTGGTCGCGGAGGCCGCCGCCTCGCTCGCCGGCCACCCCGAGCCGCCGGTCGATCCGGCCCGCCGCCTCTTCCTCGGCCGGGCGGTCGCGAGCGGCGCGCTGCTCGTCGCCGGCGGCTGCGCCGCGGCCGGCACCCGGAACGCCTGGGCCGACCCGCTGATCCACGAGGTGCCGGTGACCCTGCCGAAGCTGCCGCCCGCGCTCTCCGGCTTCACCGTGGCCCAGCTCTCGGACCTGCACGTCGGGCCGACCATCGGCGAGCGCGAGATGCGGCGCCTCGCCGAGCGCACCAACGCGCTGCGGGCCGACGCGGTGGTGATCACCGGCGACCTGGTGGACGGCTCGGTGGCCGACCTGGGCCGGGCGGTGGCGCCGCTCGCGGCGCTCCGGGCGCCGCACGGCGTCTACTTCGTCACCGGCAACCACGAGTACTACTCCGGCGTCGAGTCCTGGCTGCGCGAGCTGCGCCGCCTCGGGATCCGCGTCCTCGCCAACGAGCGGGCGGCGCTCGGAGACGCCGGCCCCGGCGGCGCGCGCTTCGACCTCGCCGGCACCCACGACTGGGCCTCGGGGCCGTTCGGCCACGGGCCGGACCTCGACGCGGCGCTCGCGGGGCGCGATCTGGACCGGGCGCTGGTGCTGCTGCAGCACCAGCCGCGCGGCCTCGACGAGGCGGTGCGCCGGGGCGTGGGGCTCCAGCTCTCCGGCCACACGCACGGCGGGCAGATCGTGCCCTTCAACCTGCTGGTGCGCGCCTTCTACCCCTACGTGGCCGGCCTCTACCGGGACCAGGGGCCGGGCGGCGCCGGCCAGATCTTCGTCTCGCGCGGCGCCGGCTTCTGGGGACCGCCCATCCGGCTGGGCGCGCCGGCCGAGATCGCGAAGATCGTGCTGCTGCCGGGTTAGGGCTCCTCGGCCCCGAGCGCCGCGGCGATGGCGGGGAGCCGCTCCACCGCGCTGCCGCGGGCGAAGAAGCCGCGCCCGCTCCGCTCGGCCAGCTCGGCGAACGGGTTCGGCTCCGGGTTCACGTCCACCAGCGCGATCTCCCGGTGGAAGGCGATGCGACCGATCTGCATGGGGAGGTTGGTGGCCCCGCTGGTCCCCACCACCAGCAGCAGGTCCGCCGACTCGGCGGCCCGCAGGGCGGTGTCCATCCGGTAGTTCTCCTCGTCGTAGCACTCGTCGAACCAGAGCACGTGCGGGCGCAGCCAGCCGCCGCAGCGGGGACAGGTGAGCCGCGCCCGGTCGGCGACGGTGAAGCGGTCCCGCGCCGTGCGGCGGCCCATGTCCGGGAGCGGCAACAGCCCCGGACAGCCCTCCGCGCACCGGACCCAGGCGGCGTCGCCGTGGATGCAGCAGGTCCGCGCCTCGGAGGAGCCGGCCCGGCGGTGGAGCCCGTCGATGTTCTGCGTGACGAGCGTGAACCGCTCGCCGAGCGCCCGCTCCAGCGCCACCAGCGCGAGGTGGCCGGCGTTGGGCTCGGCGTGGCGGCACACGCCGAACCGGTAGAGGTACCAGCGCCAGACCTCCTCCGGCGCGCGCTCGAACATCTCGAGCGTCGCCATCTCCTGGGGCATGTAGTTGCGCGAGCCGATCACCCAGAACCCCTCCGCGCCGCGGAAGGTGGGGATGCCGCTCTCGGCCGAGATGCCGGCGCCCGTGAGCGCCACCACCCGCCCGCGCCGCTCGCGGACCGACTCGAGGATCGTCTTCAACGCCGGCTCGATCATGCCTCCATGTTACGGGAGGCCCGGACCCGGCGCCGCCGGACCAGATGGGATCTGTCGCGCCTCGCCGGGAGGGGTTCCGCCGCGCGGCCCCCTCCCTTCAGCGCGAGAGGGCCGCCGCGACCTCGGCCGGCGTGACCAGCTTCTTGTCGAGGAGCAGCCGGATCAGCCCGGCCGCGAGCCGCCGGGTGGGCAGGACCGACTCGTCCACCGGCTCGCCCCGCGAGAGGCGGAGGACGGCGTCGAGCAGCTGCTGCTCGCCGGGCGCCGGCGCCGCGGTCGCGAGCGCCTGCTCGCCGGTGACCGGCGCGAGCTCGGTGGCGTCGAGGATCAGGTCGTCGTCGAGGTCGTCGAGGGGGGTGCCGGGGTCGAAGGCCGGCGGGGCCGGCGCGGCCGGAGCCGGAAGAGCGGGCGCGGACGGCGCCGTCGTCAGGGGCGCGACGGGGCGGGCGGAGCGCGGCGAGAAGGGAGCCGGCGGAGCCCGCGCTCCGGCCGGCGCGGGCCAGGACGGCGGCGGCGCGGAGACCGGGG
>JAJXVM010000329.1 GCA_021782135.1 Myxococcales bacterium
GCGCGCCGCGCGGCCGAGCGCGGCCACCGCCTCGCCGTCTCCCGCGGCGCGCGCCAGGGCCAGCCGCTCCCGCACCTCGAGCTGCTCCTCCAGGAACTCGGGATCGTGGAGCGTGCGCGCCTCGGCGAGCGGGTCGTGTCCGGCGAGCCGCAGGAGGTACTCGGCGCGCCGGCGCGGGTCGCGCAGCGCGCGGACCGCGTCGTTGAGCCGGGTGGAGCGGTCGAGGGCGATGCGCCGCTCCCGCGCCTCGGCGCGGGCGAAGCGGTCGGGGTGGAAGCGGCGGCTCCGCTCGCGGAAGCGCGCCTCCAGCTCGGCCGGATCGAGCTCGAACCGGCGCGGCAGCCCCAGCGCCGCGAAGTGATCCTCGCCGCCGGCCGCCGGCTGCAGCTTGCCGCAGGCGGGACAGCTCGGGGCTTCGGGGGGGACCTCGGACTTGCAGGCCCAGCAGGTCACACGCTGAACGACTCGCCGCAGCCGCAGGCGCTCTTGACGTTCGGGTTCTTGAAGACGAAGCCGCTCTGCATGAGCGTCTGCTGCCAGTCGAGCACCGTGCCCTGCAGGAAGATGGCGCTCTTCGGGTCCACGAAGACCCGCGCCCCCCCCTGCTCGATCACCTGATCGTGCTTCGCGGGCGCGTCGGCCCAGTCGATGAAGTAGGAGAGGCCGGAGCAGCCGCCCCCCTTCACGCCCACCCGCAGCCCGCCCTCCGGCCGGGCCTTCTCGGCCGCCAGCCGGGCGATGCGCGCCGCCGCCTTCTCGCTGATCTCGATGCTCTGGAGCATGGTTCCCCTCCCCGTCAGATGCCGGCCTTGACGGCGCCCTGGGCGATGAGCTGCTGCCGGTCGCCCCTGACCGTGTCGGCCTTCACCGTGGGGGTGAGGCCGCGCTTCTTCTGGTAGTCGGAGATGGCCGCCTTGATGGCGTCCTCGGCCAGCACCGAGCAGTGGATCTTCACCGGCGGCAGGTTCAGCTCGTGGGCCACGTCGGTGTTCTTGATGGCGAGCGCCTCCTCCACCGTCCGGCCCTTCACCCACTCGGTCACGAGCGAGGAGGAGGCGATGGCCGAGCCGCAGCCGAAGGTCTTGAACTTGGCGTCCTCGATGACGCCGTCCGCGCTCACCTTGATCTGCAGCTTCATCACGTCGCCGCAGGCCGGCGCGCCGACGAGCCCGGTGCCCACCGAGTCGTCCTTGGCGTCGAGCGAGCCGACGTTGCGCGGGTTCTCGTAATGATCGAGCAGCTTCTCCGAATAGGACATGCGTCTGGCTCCTGCGGCTAGTGGGGGTTGGCCCACTCGATCTGGTGGATGTCGACGCCCGACTTGACCATCTCGTAGAGCGGCGACATCTCGCGAAGCTTGGTGACCTTCCGGGTGACGAGGTCGACGGTGTAGTCGACCTCCTCCTCGGTGGTGAAGCGCCCCAGCCCGAACCGGATCGAGCTGTGCGCGAGGTCGTCGGTGACGCCCATGGCCTTGAGGACGTAGGAGGGCTCGAGCGAGGCCGAGGTGCAGGCCGAGCCCGACGAGACCGCCACGTCCTTGATGGCCATCATCAGCGCCTCGCCCTCGACGTAGGCGAAGCTCACGTTGAGGTTGCCGGGGAGCCGGTGCTCGAGGCTGCCGTTCACGGTGAGGAGGTCGAGGTTCTTCTCGAGCCCGAGCCGCAGCTTCTCGCGCAGCCGGGTGACCCGCTCCGCCTCCTCCGCCATCTCCAGGCGGGCGAGCTCGCAGGCCTTGCCCATGCCGACGATGCCCGGGACGTTGAGGGTGCCGGAGCGGTGGCCGCGCTCGTGACCGCCGCCGTCGATGATGGCGACGAGCCGCACCCGCGGCTTGCGGCGGACGTAGAGCGCCCCCACGCCCTTCGGCCCGTACATCTTGTGCGCGGAGATCGAGACCAGGTCGGCGTTGGCCCTCTCCACGTCGAAGGGCACCTTGCCGATGGACTGCACCGCGTCGCAGTGGAAGAGCACGCCCGCCTGGCGGGTGATGGCCCCGATCTCCTCGACCGGGTTGAGCACGCCCACCTCGTTGTTGGCGTGCATGAGCGAGACGAGGATGGTGTCGGGGCGGAGCGCCGCCTTCACCCTGGCGGGGTCGACGCGCCCGTCCCGCTCCACGTCGAGGAAGGTGACCTCGAAGCCCTCGCGCTCGAGCGCGTGCATCGAGTCGAGCACCGCCTTGTGCTCGTTCCTCGCCGTGACGAGGTGCTTGCCCTTGTCCTTGTAGAAGTGGGCCGCGCCCTTGATCGCCAGGTTGTCCGACTCGGTGGCGCCGCTCGTCCAGACGATCTCCTTGGAGGACGCGCCGATGAGCTTCGCGACCTGCTCGCGACCGGCCTCGACCGCCTCCTCGGCGTGCCACCCGAAGACGTGGCTCTTGGAGGCGGCGTTGCCGAACTCCGACCGGAAGTACGGCAGCATCGCCTCGAGGACACGCGGATCGACCGGGGTCGTCGCGTGGTAATCCATGTAGATGGGAATCTTCATCGCCTCTCGGGCCTCTCACTACTGGAGGGCGGCGGTCCATGATACGTGGACAGCCGCAGTCGAGTATAGCTCAGACGAGGGTTCGGTCAAGCGGGTTTCGAGAGGACAAGCATTCGACCTGACAGCGGTTTTGTCGCTTTTGCGACAGGCGCCGAGGTCTGTTTCGTGACACACTCTGCTTAGGTATGCGGACTCACACCCGAATCCTCCTGGCGGCGCTCGCCTTCGCCGCCGTCGCGTGGCTCCCCGATCTGCTGGGCAGCTCGGGAGCGACCGGGGCGACCACCGATCTGGGGCTCGGCCGGCTGCTGGCCCAGCGCTCGGTCCTCGCGTTCCTCATCGCCTTCGCGGGCGGGGTGCTCACCAGCCTCACCCCCTGCGTGTACCCGCTCATCCCGATCACGGTCTCGGTGTTCGGCGCCCGGCAGGCCGGCTCGCGCCGCCACGCGATGGCGCTCTCCGGCCTGTACGTGCTCGGGATCGCCGCCATGTACTCGACCCTCGGCGCCGGCGCGGCGCTGACCGGGCGGGCCTTCGGCTCGGTGATGCAGAACCCCTGGGTCCTCGGCGCGGTGGCGCTGGTGTTCGCCGCCATGGCGCTCTCCATGTTCGGCGTCTTCGAGCTGCAGCTGCCGGCCTCCGTCCAGGCGCGGCTCACGCGGGTGGGCGGAGCCGGGCACGCCGGCGCCTTCCTCATGGGGCTGGTGGCCGGGGTGGTGGCGGCCCCCTGCACCGGCCCGGTCCTCGCCGCGGCGCTCACCTACGTCGCCACCACCGGCTCGGCGCTCTACGGCTTCGCCATCCTCTTCACCTACGCGCTCGGCGTGGGGCTGCTCTTCTTCGCTCTCGGCGTGTCGAGCATCTCGCTCCCGAAGAGCGGGCCCTGGATGGACGCGGTGAAGAGCGTCTTCGGGGTGGCGCTGCTCGCCGCCGCCGGCCTGTTCCTCGAGTCCGCGCTGCCCGCGCTCCGCCCGCTCTTCCTCGCCACCCGCGCCGCCGCGCTCGCCGCCGCCGCCGCCGCCGCCCTGGGCGTGCTGCTCGGGGCGCTGCAGGGCGGCTTCGACGGCCCGCCGGCGCGCCGGCTTTCGAAGGGGGCCGGGGTGGCGCTGCTGGTGCTCGGCATCGTCTAC
>JAJXVM010000330.1 GCA_021782135.1 Myxococcales bacterium
GCAGGTCCGGGCCGCGCTCGCGCGGGCGGAGCGCTGAGCGGTCTCGCGCGCCGGGCGCGCGCCCTTCAGAACTCCACGTGGAGGCGGGCGCCGACGATGTTCACCGGGCCGCGGTCGGCGTTGTAGGCCGGGTTGTCGATGTGCTGCGCGTCGGCCGAGACCCAGAACCCGCGGGCCACGGCGAAGCTGTAGTAGGCCTCCACGATCTGCTCGGGGCGGTAGTTCAGCCGGCCGTCGCCGATGAGGAACCCGGTCCCGCCAGCGGCGAGGTAGGCCTGGTGGGCGGCGGAGATCCCGTTCGCGACCCAGGCCACCCCCAGCGTGTCGCCCTCCCGCTTCCAGGGCCGCCCCTTGACGCTCACCCCGGCGGTGAAGGAGCGCTCGATCTCGGCGAAGGCGTAGGTCTCGGTGCGGCCGTCGTTGTAGCTGTACCGCGCGAAGAGGCCGACGTCCGGCCCGACGCTCTGCTCCAGCCCCACGCCGAAGGCCCACTTGGACTGGTTCCGCCGCACCTGCCCGACGTCCGGGACGCCGCCGCCGTGCGCCGCCGCGTACTGGAGCGCGTCGCGGAAGGCGCCCATCCGCGCGTAGTTGTGGTAGCCGGTCACGCGCACCTTGCCGGCCTGGCCGAGGAGGGCGTGGTCGTGCTCCACCTCGAGCACGTCTCCGTAGTGCGCGAGCAGGTCGAGGTCGAGGGCGAGGCCGTTCGACTCCTTGGGCTGGGCGAAGCGCCCGGCGCGGAAGGCCCAGTCGTCGAGGTAGTACTCGAGGGCGAGCCCCCAGGTGTAGCCGCGCACGTCGGCCGCGTAGTCGGACGCGCCGTAGGCCATGAGCGCCCAGTTGAGGAACTGCGTGCGGGGATCGTGGGCGTAGGAGTTGTTGTCGAAGACGTCGGCCACCGAGAAGTTGCCGGCGGTGACGACCAGCCGGCGGCTGGTGACCGTCCCCGCGAACTGGTTCGGCCCGGCCTCCACCGTGGAGCGCTCGCCGCCGAGGGCGAACGTCTGGCGCAGGAAGGCGCGCGCCCGGTACAGGGTCGGCAGCGGCCCGCCCGACTTCTGGTTCTCGCCGTTCGAGAGGCCGCCGAGGCCGGAGAGGTGCGACAGATCCTGGGACTGGATCGTCTCCGGGTTGAAGAACAGCTCGCCGCCGGTCCAGGGCCGCACGCCCAGGAAGGCGGTGGCGGTGAGGGTGTACCCGCTCTCGGGCGCGGTGATGAGGCTGTTCGGGCCGGTGTACGGCGCGTGGAACCCGGCCTTGCGCTGGAAGACGTAGGTGCTCTGGAAGGCGGCGGTCCACCAGCCCGGCTCCTCCTTCGCCTCCTCGGCCGCGGCTGGACCGGCGTGCGGGGGAGCGGCAGGGGGCATGCCCGGGACGAGCGCCAGCTCGCGGGGAGCCGGAGAGGGGGTCGCCGGGAGCGCGGAACGAAGGTCGGCCGGGCCATCGGCGACGTCGTCCGCGGCGCCGCGGAGCGGGAGCGACAGGAGAGCGAGGGCGGTGAGGGGGGCGAAGCGCAGGCGCATGAGCGGGGTCGGGAGCGGGCGTCCGCCCGCGGGCTCGGCTCTGGGTTCTCGACCGCTGGCCTGAGGAGAGGAGATCTGGGGGGGCGCTAGGTCTCGGCCCGCAGGGGGATGAGCCACGTCTGCTTGCACCGCCGGCACTTGAGCTCGACGGTGTCGCCCACCACGCGAGCGAGCAGGCTCCCGCAGCCGCAGCGCAGGTCGCCCTGGTTGGCGCAGGGCTGGCGCGTCCTCGGGGCTGGGCGGAGGGCGGGAAGCGGGGGCGGCGGCATGCGAACCTCGCGTGTATCGGTAATGCGAATCATTCTCAATCTCGATTTTGGGCAAGCTACCCCCTTCCAGGTCAGACTGTCAACCGAGCGCGCCGTTGCGCGGAAATACCCGGTCGGGGCGGGCGGTTCCTGGGGTGCCGTGCGTAAGCTCGGCGAGCGCGCATCCAGGCGCGTGAGAGAAGGAGTGCCGTGCGCCTCGCCCCGCTCCGGCCCGCCCAGGCCGCTGCCATCGCCCTCTTCACCGCCGCCCTCCCCGCCAGCGCCGACCCGGCACCGGCGCCCCGGCCCACCTCGCCCGCCCCGGCCGCCGCGAGCGGAGAGGCGGCCGAGCTCGCGGCCGCGCTGACGCGGATCCTGGGGACGAGCGGGCTCAAGCGGACCCGCACCGGCGTGGTGGTGGTGTCGCTCGACTCCGGGCGGACGCTCTTCGCCCGCGACGCCGACGACCTCTTCAACCCGGCGTCGAACGTGAAGCTCTTCACCGCCGCCGCGGCGCTGGCGCGGCTCGGGCCGGAGTTCCGCTTCGACACCGAGTTCTACGCCGAGCCGGGGGTGGCCGACACCGTCCGCGCCCTCTACGTGCGCGGCAAGGGCGATCCCTCGATGGTGACCGAGCGGCTCTACGCCATCGCCGGCGAGCTGGCGCACCGCGGGATCCACACCGTCCGCGGCGACCTGGTGCTCGACGACTCCTGGTTCGACGACCAGCGCGAAGGGCCCGGCTACGACCAGGAGCAGGGGGATCGGGCCTACCTCGCCCCCACCGGCGCCCTCTCGCTCAACTTCAACAGCGTCGCGGTCCACGTGGCCGGCGGCCCCCGGCGGCGGGCGCGCGGCCGGGTCGAGCTCGAGCCGGCGAGCGACTTCTTCGTGGTGGACAACCGCACCGTGACCGCCCGCGCCCGGGCCCGCCGGCGCGTGGTGGCGAGCTCGAGCCTGCAGGGCGGGCGCGAGCGGATCACCGTGACCGGCCGGCTGCCGCTCGAGGGGGCGGACCAGGTCTTCTACCGGAAGATCGGCGACCCCACCCTCTACTTCGGCCACACGCTCAAGCGCATGCTGGAGCTGCGCGGGGTCCACGTCACCGGCCAGGTCCGCGCCGGCCGGGTCCCCGCCGGCGCGCGCCTCGTCTACCTGGCGCAGTCGGACGAGCTCGCCGAGATCGTCCGCACGCTGCAGAAGCACTCCAACAACTTCATCGCCGAGCAGCTGGTGAAGGCCATGGGCGCGCAGGCCAAGGGGCCCCCGGGGAGCTGGCCGAAGGGGATCGATGTGGTGCAGGACTTCCTCGCCGAGGTGGGGATCCCGCGCGGCACCTACCTCATGCGCAACGGCTCCGGGCTCAACGACGCGAACCGCTTCACCCCGCGCCAGACGGCGACGCTGCTCTCGGCCATGTGGCGCCGCTTCCCGCTCGCCGCCGAGTACGTCGGCGCGCTGCCGGTCGCCGGCAAGGACGGCACCATCCGCTGGCGCATGTGGGGCACCGACGCGGTGGGGCGGCTGCGCGCCAAGACCGGCACCCTCGACGGCGTGCGCAGCCTCTCCGGCTACGTGGAGACCGCCGCCCACGAGCACCTCGCGTTCGCCGTCTTCGCGAACGACTTCCCCGGCCGCGCCCACTCGGTGGTGCGCGGCGTGGACGCGCTCGGCGCCGCCCTCGCCGCCGCCGGCCGCCCGGCCGAGCTGGGCGCCGCGCTGGCGCAGGCCGAGGGGGCGGCCCCGGTGGAGATCCCCCTCGCCGAGGCGCGGGCGCGCGTGGCGCGGTACCAGCAGCTCGGGAGGGAGGCCGATCCGCGCAACGTCCCGGCGCTCCGCGCCGCGC
>JAJXVM010000045.1 GCA_021782135.1 Myxococcales bacterium
GCAGGCCACCTGGTAGCGCGGCTCCGCCGGGGCGAGCTCGGCCGCGTTTCCCCAGAGCTCGCGGGCCGTCCCCGGCTGGCCGGCCTTCTCGGCCGCCTGCGCCTCGCCGGCGACGAGCGAGGCCTGGCGCGCCGCCGCCCTCTCGCGGGCCGCGCGCACGAGCTGCCGCGCCTCGAGGTTGCGGGGGTCGAGGGCCGAGGCCGTGAGCAGGTCGTTCAGCGCCTCCGAATGGCGCCCCTCCTCGAGCGCCGCCCGGCCGCGCCGGACCAGCTCGCCGGCCCGAACCGCCACGCCGACCAGCGAGGCCGATCGGGCGAGCCGCTCCCGCCGCTCGCGCGCCCGAACCTCGTCCTCCAGCCGGCGCGCCTCGATCCGGGCGGCCTCCTCCGGGGTGGCGGTCTCCCGCGCGTACCGCTCGCGGCGCGCCTCGTCGGCGAGCCTGTCCCGGGCCTCGGTCAGCCGCTGGGCGATCCGCTCCAGGCGCCCCTTGTAGCTGCCGAGGCGCCGCCCGCCGTAACGGTCCGGGTGGAACCGCCGGATGCGCTCCCGGTACGCGGAGCGGGCCTCCTCGGCGCTGGCGTTCCAGGGGAGCCCGAGCACGTCCCAGCACGTCCACTCGAGCCGCGTCTCGAGCTCCAGGATCTCCCGGCGCAACTCGAGCGGGAGCTCCACGTCCTCCTGGAGCGCGGCCTGGTCGACGGGAGGTGCGGGCGTGTGGGCGTTCACGGGCGGCGGCCGCGAAATCCTTGGCCGCTCGCGAGCTTAGCCGCCACCCCGGCGAGGGTCAAACCTCGCGTGGTCCCTAGCCCGCGAGGAGCAGCTCGAGCAACGCCTTCTGGGCGTGCAGCCGGTTCTCGGCCTCGTCGAAGACCACCGATCGCGGGCCCTCCAGCACCGCCTCCGCGATCTCCTCGCCCCGGTGGGCCGGGAGGCAGTGGAGCACGATCGCGCGGGGGTCCGCGCCCGCGAGGAGCGCGTCGTCCACGATGTAGCCGGCGAAGCGGCGCGCGCGCTCGGCGGCCTCGGCCTCCTGCCCCATGCTGGCCCACACGTCGGTGTTGACCACCATCGCGCCCTGCACCGCCTCGGCCGGCGTGCGCACCAGCCGGGCGCGCCGGCCGGCCTGCGCCAGCAGCGCCGGGTCGGGGTCGTAGCCCTCCGGGCAGGCCAGCCGCAGCTGGAAGCCGAGGCGGACGCAGGCCTCCAGCCAGCTGTTCGCCATGTTGTTGCCGTCGCCCACCCAGGCCACCGTGAGCGCCTCGTGGGTGAGGGCGTCCTGGCCGAAGCGCTCCGCCACCGTGAGCAGGTCGGCCACCACCTGGCACGGGTGCGAGGCGTCGGTGAGCGCGTTCACCACCGGCACGTCGGCCTGGGCCGCCAGCTCCTCCAGCTTGGCGTGCTCGAAGGTCCGCACCACCAGCGCGTCGAGGTAGCGCGAGAGGACGCGGGCGGTGTCCTTGATGGGCTCGCCGCGGCCGAGCTGCGTGTCGCGCGGCGACAGGAACATGGCGTTCCCGCCGAGCTGGTAGGCCGCCACCTCGAAGGAGACGCGGGTCCGGGTGGAGGCCTTCTCGAAGATGAGCCCCAGCGTCATCCGATCGAGCGGGCGCGGACCGCCCTTGCCGAGCAGCTTCCACTCGGCGGCGCGCTCGACGAGCCCGGTCAGCTCCTCGCGCGAGAGGTCGGTGAGGCGGAGGAAGTCGCGCTTCTTGCGGGAGACGCGGGCCATGGGGCTATCCTCGGGCGGGGGCGGCCTGGATGGCCGCGCCGAGCCGCTCGGCGGCCAGGTCGGCCTCGGCGGCGGTCAGGGTGAGTGCGGGGGCGAAGCGGATCACCGCGTCGCCGATGGCGTTCACGAGCAGCCCCCGATCGCGGGCGCCCTCGACCACCTCGCCGGCGGAGACGCCCTGCAGGAGGACCCCCTGCAGCATGCCGCGGCCGCGGACCCCGGCCACGCGCCCGGTGGAGCGGAGCGCCTCGAGCCTCTCGACGAGCCGCGCCGAGACCGCCCGCGAGGCCTCGAGGACGCCGCCGCGCATCACCTTCAGCGTGGCGAGGGCGACCGCGCACCCGAGCGCGTTGCCGCCGAAGGTGCTGGCGTGGCTGCCGGGCGTGAGGTGGGCGCCCACCTCCTCCGAGGCGAGCAGCGCGCCCATGGGGAAGCCGTTGGCGAGCGCCTTGGCGGCGCTCAGGAGGTCGGGGGCCACGCCGTCCCACTCGTGCGCCCACATCCGGCCGGTGCGGCCGACGCCGGTCTGGACCTCGTCGAAGCAGAGGAGCGCGCCGGCCTTCCGGGTGAGCTCGCGCGCGGCGGCGAGGTAGCCCGCCGGGGCCGGCATCACCCCGGCCTCGCCCTGGATGGGCTCGACGATGAAGGCGGCGGTGCGCGGCCCGAGGGCCTGCTCCAGCGCGGCGAGGTCGCCGTAGGGGACGTGGCGCACGCCGGGCACGAGCGGCTCGAAGCCGTGGTGGTACTTGGGCTGGCCGGTGCAGGCGAGCGCGAACATGGTGCGGCCGTGGAACGAGTTCACGCAGGCGACGATCTCGTTCCGCTCCGGGCGGCCCAGGTCGGCCTGGTACTTGCGGGCGAGCTTGAGCATCGCCTCGTTGGCCTCGGCGCCGCTGTTGCAGAAGAAGACGCGCTTCGCGAAGAGCGAGCCCTCGAGGAGCGCCTCGGCCAGCTCCACCGCGCGCGGGTTGAAGAAGAGGTTCGAGACGTGCCAGAGCTCCCGGCCCTGCGCCTCGAGCGCCTCGACCAGGGCCGGGTGGCAGTGGCCGAGCGCGTTCACGGCGATGCCGCAGATGCAGTCCAGGTACTCCCCGCCGTCGGCGTCCCACACGCGCGACCCGGCGCCGCGCACCAGCGCCAGGGGCGCCTGCTTGTAGTTGGGGGTGAGGACCGCCTTGCCGCGCGCCACGAGCTGTTCGTTCTTCATGCAACGGCCTGCATACCACAGGGGCGCTACAGGATGTAGCGGGAGAGATCCTCGTCGGCGGCGAGCCCGGCGAGCCGCTCGCGGACGTAGGCCGCGTCGACGGCGATGCGCCGCCCGGCCAGCGCCGGGGCGTCGAAGGAGACCTCCTCGAGGAGCTTCTCCATGACGGTGTGGAGGCGCCGCGCGCCGATGTCCTCGTGCCGTTCGTTCACCTCGGCGGCGAGCCGCGCCAGCTCCTCCACCGCGTCCTCGCCGATCCGCAGGTCCACCCCCTCGGTGGCGAGCAGGGCGACGTACTGCCGGGTGAGCGAGTTGCGCGGCTCCTTGAGGATGCGGACCAGCTCCTGCCGGCCCAGGGGCGCGAGCTCGACGCGGATGGGGAAGCGCCCCTGCAGCTCGGGGATGAGGTCCGACACCTTGGCCACGTGGAAGGCCCCGGCGGCGATGAAGAGCACGTGGTCGGTCTTCACCACGCCGTACTTGGTGTTGACGTTCGAGCCCTCGACGATGGGCAGCAGGTCGCGCTGCACGCCGCCGCGCGAGACGTCCGGCCCGCCCCCGCCCTCGGCGCGCGCGGCGATCTTGTCCACCTCGTCGATGAAGATGATGCCGTGGTTCTGGGCCCGGTCGAGCGCCTCGCGCGTCACCCGCTCCATGTCCACCAGGCGCGCGGCCTCCTCCTCGGTGAGGAGCTCGAGCGCGTCGCGCACCGGGAGCTTGCGCTTGCGCTTCTTCGGCCCGCCGCCGAGCATCGAGACGAGCGGGTTGTTCCCCAGGTTCTGGAACATGTCGTTCAGCCCCTGGGCCATGTCCTCCATCCCCGGCCCCGCCACCATGGGCAGGAGGGGCGCCGCCCGCTCCGAGACCTCCACCTCCACCGCCTCGTCGTCGAGGGTGCCGGCGCGCAGCTGGGCCCGCGCCTTCTCGCGCGAGGTCATCCCGGGCTCCTCGCCCTCGCCCTCGCCGGCGACCCGCCGCACGGCGCCGCGGAAGCCCACCCCGAGCCCTCCGTGGCCGAGGGCGTCGAGGATCTTCTCCTCGGCCGCGTCCCGCGCGCGGCCGCGGAGCTTCTCCATCTCCTCCTCCTTCACCAGCTTGACGGCCGCCTCGACCAGGTCGCGGACCATCGAGTCCACGTCCCGGCCGACGTAGCCGACCTCGGTGAACTTGGAGGCCTCGACCTTGACGAAGGGCGAGCCGGCGAGCCGCGCCAGCCGGCGCGCGATCTCGGTCTTCCCCACGCCGGTGGGGCCGATCATGATGATGTTCTTGGGGAGGATCTCGTCCCGCAGCTCCGGCGGGACGCGCTGCCGGCGCCAGCGGTTGCGCAGCGCGATGGCGACCGCCTTCTTGGCCTCGGCCTGCCCGACGATGTAGCGGTCGAGCTCGGCCACGATCTCCTTGGGGGAGAGGTCCCGCGGCGCCGCCATGGCTAGAGCTCCTCGAAGCTGAGGTGGGTGTTGGTGTAGATGCAGATCTCGGCGGCGAGCGCGAGGGCCTCCTCGGCCACGCGCCGCGCCGGCAGCTCCGAGTGCGCCAGCAGCGCTCGCGCCGCGGCGAGCGCGTACGGCGCGCCGGACCCGATCGCCGCCACCCCGCCGCCCGGCACCTCGTCCGGCTCGATGACGTCGCCGGCGCCCGACAGCACCAGGGTGTTCTCCCGATCGGCCACGATGAGCAGGGCCTCGAGCCGGCGCAGGAGCCGGTCGGTGCGCCACTGCTTCGCCAGCTCCACCGCCGCGCGCGGCAGCGAGCGGGCGTGCTCCTTGAGCTTCTTCTCGAACAGCTCGAAGAGCTGGAAGGCGTCCGCGGTCGCCCCGGCGAAGCCGGCCAGCACCTGCCCCTCGGACAGGCGCCGCACTTTGCGGGCGGTCGACTTCATCACCGTCTTGTCGAGCGTGACCTGGCCGTCGCCGGCCATCACCACCCGCCCCTCGCGGCGGACGCAGAGCACCGTCGTCCCGTGGAACATCGGCTACACCTCGGAGAGGGCGCGCGCGCGAGCCCTCCCACCCGAGCGGTCCTGGATCATCCTGCCCGTTTAGCGCGGAGAGCCCGCCGGGGCAATCGGCTCTTCCGAACCTCGTCGGCGTGCGCGGGGGCGAGGCCGGGAACTTCCCCTCCCCGCCCCCGTCTGCTACCGCTCTCCGCATGTCCTCCACCGCCGCCGCGCTCCCGCCCGAGCTGGAGCGGTTCCTGGAGCACCTCGAGACCGAGCGGCGCGCCAGCCCCCACACGCTCAAGGCCTACCGGGTCGACCTCGCCCGATTCTCGGAGTACCTGGCCCTGGCCGGCGCCGCGCCGGCGCAGGCGACCCCGGCGCTGGTGCGCGGCTACCTCGCGCGCATCTCCGGCGAGTGCGGCCCGGTCACGGTGGCGCGCAAGCTCTCCGCGCTCCGCAGCCTGTACCGCTACCTGGTTCGCGAAGGGCTCGCCCCGGCCAACCCGGCGCGCGCCCTCTCCTCCCCGAAGCGGCCCAGGAACCTCCCCACCGTGCTGCCCGAGGAGGAGGTGGCGACGCTGCTGGAGACGCCCGGCCGCCGCGCCGAGGGCGAGGAGCCGGCGAGCGAGCCGCTCTCGCTGCGGGACCGCGCCTTCCTGGAGCTCCTGTACTCCTCCGGCCTCCGCGTCGCCGAGCTGTGCGGGCTCGACGTGCCGGACCTCGACCTGGCCACCGGCCTGGTTCGCGTGCTCGGCAAGCGGCGCAAGGAGCGGATCGTGCCGGTGGGGAGCCAGGCGCGCGAGGCGGTGCGCCGCTACCTCGACGGTGCCCGCCCCATCCTGGCGACCGGCAAGGACCACGCGCGCGCCGGCGCGGCGCTGTTCCTCAACTACCGCGGCGGCCGGCTCACCACCCGCTCGGTGGCGCGCCGTCTGGAGGGCTGGGTGCTCGCGAGCGGGCTGCCCCGGCACGTCCACCCGCACGTCCTGCGCCACTGCTTCGCCACCCACCTGCTCGGGAACGGCGCCGACCTGCGCGCCATCCAGGAGCTGCTCGGCCACGCCTCGCTCTCGACGACCCAGCGCTACACCCACCTCGACTGGAAGCGGCTCGCGGCGGTCTACGACGCGGCCCACCCGCGCGCGAAGGGCTGAGCGCCTTCAGCGGCCCGGCGCCGGCGGGAGCCAGCTCGCGAGCGCCTCCCGGGCCCGCGCCACGTGCCCCTCCTTGCGCGCCGCCTTGCCGCGGAACCTCCCCACCAGCGGCGGGAAGAGCGCGAAGATCACGTTGCTCGGCTGGTACGGCGTTCCTTCCGGGTGCGCCGCACCGGTGAGGTGCCGGTGGAGCGCGCCCATGGCCGTCTCCGGCGGCGGCGCCCGGAACGGCCGGCCCGCGAGCCGGTCGAGCATCGCCCGGGCGGCGACGTGACCGCAGGCGACCGACTCGACGTACCCCTCCACCCCGGTCATCTGGCCCGCGAAGAACAGGTGGGGCCGGGCCCGGAGCGACAGGTCGGGCGCGAGCAGCCGCGGGGCGTCGAGGAAGGTGTTCCGGTGCACCTGGCCGAGCCGCAGGAACTCGGCGTCGGCCAGGCCCGGGAGGTGCGCGCGGAAGATCCGCTCCTGCTCCGGCCAGGTCAGCCGGGTCTGGAAGCCCACCAGGTTCCAGGCGGTCCCGGCCTCGTCCTCCCGGCGCAGCTGCACGACCGCGTGCGGGCGCCGGCCGGTGCGAGGGTCCTCGAGGCCGACCGGCTTCATCGGTCCGTACGCGAGCACCTCCGGCCCGCGCTCCGCCATCACCTCGATGGGCAGGCAGCCCTCGAAGTAGCGCGGCTCCTCGAACCCGCGCGCGGCCACCTTCTCGCCGGCGAGGAGCGCGGCCACGAAGGCCCGGTACTGCCCCTCGTCGAGCGGCAGGTTCAGGTAGTCGTCGCCGGCGCCCTTGTCGTAGCGGCTCTTCGCGTAGGCGACCCGCATGTCGATCGACTCGGCCGACACGATGGGCGCGATGGCGTCGTAGAAGGCGAGCCCGCCTCCGCAGACCCGGGCGACGTCGGCGGCCAGCGCGTCCGAGGTGAGCGGCCCGGTGGCGACCAGCGTCAGCCCGGGCCCGTCCGGGAGGACCGTCACCTCCTCCTCGCGCAGCTCGATCCCTGGCGCGCGGCGGAGCCCCTCGGTCACGCGCTCGCTGAAGCGGCGTCGATCGACCGCGAGCGCATCGCCGGCCGGAACCCGCGTCTCGTCGGCGCAGCGGAGGACCAGGCTCCCGAGCCGCCGCAGCTCCTCGTGCAGGAGCCCCACCGCGTTCTGCGGGTTGTCCGACCGCAGCGAGTTGGAGCAGACGAGCTCCGCGAGACCGGGCAGGTGGTGCGCCGGGGAGCGCCGCCCCGGCTTCATCTCCACCAGCCGCACCTCGACCCCGGCGGCGGCCAGCGCCCCGGCGGCCTCGCAGCCCGCCAGCCCTCCCCCCACCACCGTCACCTGCCAGCCAGCCATGCGATCGCCTCTCCGTTCCGGCCCGCCCCGAACCGGGCGGCCCACCTTGCTGTACCCGCGGGCAGGTGTCCATGTTCCAGTGGAGCACGCGCGGGCGGCCCGGGGGCCGGTCGCGCGCGCTCTCCCACGACGCCGGCCAGGCCGGCGCCCAGCGAGAGGATCGACGCTTGCGCGCACAAGAACTCGACAGGATGAAGCGACACCTCCAGCGGCGCCGCCAGCAGATCCTGGAGACGAGCCGCCGCGCCGATGACGAACTGGACGGCCTGCGCAGCGCCGAGCGGGACCCCGAGTTCGAGGAGGGGGCCCAGAACGAGCACGCGCAGTACACGCTGGCGGCCCTCACCGACGTCCACCGGCGCGAGATCGCGGCCATCGACGCGGCCTTCGACCGGATCGAGACCGGCGAGTACGGCGCCTGCCTGGACTGCGAGCGCGAGATCGACCCGAAGCGGCTGCACGCGCTCCCGTACGCGCTCCGCTGCGCCGACTGCGCCACCCGCCACGAGCGCGGGATGGTGACCGAGACGGCCGGCCCCTCGCTGTAGCCGGCGGGGAGACGAGCGCTCGGCGCTCCCGCCGGGCGCCGCCGTGGCCGGCCTGGCCGCGTCGGCTACTCGGACTTCATCACCATGAACTTGTACTCGCCCAGCTCCGCCTGGCCGGCGGTGTAGAGCACCTCCATGAGCGTGCGGTACGGGATCCGCCGGTCGGCGATCACGTTCACCCGCCCGGTGAAGGGCGCCTTGGGGTTGTACCTGGCGATGTACTTCTGCTTCTCCACCTCGCGCTTCAGGGCCTGGAGCACCGGCGGGACGAGGTAGCCCTTCTCGTCCCGATCCCCGGCCGAGATGACGCCGTTCCGCACCCGCACCGCCGGCCGGTCGTTCACCGCCACCTCGTCGAGCGAGATGGTGACGTTGATGTTGTCCTGAGGCCCGAGCTGGGTGGTGGACTGCGCCAGCTTGAGGCTCTCGGTCTGGCTCACGCTGAGCGCCGAGGCCGAGTAGCTCTTGAGCAGGAACACCAGGATGATGGTCATCATGTCCATCATCGCGGTGATGTTGAGCTCTTTGATCTCCCCGGCGCGCTCCCGCACCTTGCGCCGCTCGCGGCGCAGGCGGGCGCGCTCCTTGGCGCGGCGTTCCTGGGGGTGGTCGGCGGGAGCGAGGGCGTGGGGCATCGGTCAGCCGAGGAGCGAGAGCGAGACGTCGGGGAAGAGCTTGCGGTCGGCCGCCCCGGCGGCCGCCGCGCCGCGCAGCTCGCGGCAGGCATCCATGGTCTGGATCACCACCTCGTACGCCACGTCGGGCTCCGCCGAGAGGATGAGGTTGGTCTCCCGGGGGAACCGCGCCTTGATCCGCTTCATGTGATCCGCGAGCGCGTCGAAGTCGTACTTGCCGTCCGGCTTGAGCGGGACGGTGGGGGCGTGGGCGGCGTCGATCCCCTTCTCGAGCCCCTCGAGCGCGCCCGCGGCGCTCGCGACGTAGAAGCCCTTCTTCGAGATGGCCACCGTGAGCAGCAGCTTGGGCTGGTCCGCCCCCTGCGACAGGGAGGCCGAGTCCCCGCCGAGCTTCGGCGCCGAGACGTTGAGCACGCCGAGGCTGATGAGCCCGGTCATGCTCAGCAGCATGAACATCACCAGGTTGGTGACGATGTCGAGGTACGGGACGATGTTCAGCTCGCCCGTCTCCTCCTGCTCGCGGACCCGCCGGCGCATCGGCGTCCTCCCTCGCGGCTAGGCGCTGCGGGACTGCGCGACCGGCGCGGCCGCGACGGCGTTCTCGAGCTTGAGCGCCGCCGACTCGATCTCCTCGACCATCGCCTTCGACTTCGAGGTGAGCATCAGGTGCGCCACGATGCAGGTCACCGCGATGCCGAGGCCGAAGGCGGTGTTGTTCATGGCCTCGGAGATGCCTCGGGAGAGCATGAGCTGCTTCATCTCGGGGCTGGCGGCGCCGAGCGACTTGAAGGTGCCGATGAGGCCGGTGATGGTGCCGATGAGGCCGAGCAGGGTGGCGATGTTGGCGAGCGACCAGAGCGAGGAGATCCGCTTGGAGACCAGCGGCGTCGCGTCGAGCACCGCCTCCTCGAGCGCGCCGCCCACGTCCTCGCCGCGCTGGTGGGCGGCGAGGCCGGCCCGGACCACCCGGGCGAGGGGCGCCGACCCGGCCGAGGCGGCGTACTTCTCCGCGGCGGCGATGCGCCCGGCCCGCACGTCCTCGACCACCTTCCGCAGGAACGGTCCCGCGTCCAGGTTCAGCTTGAACCCGAGCGCGATCAGCCGCTCCACGATGATGGCCACCGCCACCGCGGAGGCCACCAGGTTCACGAACATGAACGGTCCGCCCTCGCGGAAGAAGTCGGCAAGGTGCTGGATCATCGACGGCGCTCCTTCGGGGCAGGCGGGCGCTGCCCGGCCAAAAGCCCGCTAAATCTGATGATTTTTACTAACAGCCCCTGAAGGAGGCTGTCAAGCGGGCTGGCCGTCGGCCGCCTTGTGGGGCGACTCCTCCTTGGCCCGGCGGTAGTCGCACTCCTTGTTCGGGCAGGCGATGTAGGGGCCGTCCTTCTTCGAGTACTTCTCGACGAGGTAGGGGCTCCCGCAGGTGGGGCACGGCTCGTTGCGGGGCCGGTCCCAGGAGACGAAGTCGCACGACGGGTACGACGAGCAGCCGTAGAAGGTGCGCCCCCGCTTCGAGCGGCGCTCGCTGATGTAGCCGCCGCAGCCCTTGGGACAGGAGACCCCGATGCTGATGGGCCTCGAGGTCTTGCACTCCGGGTACTTGGAGCAGGCCAGGAAGCGGCCGAAGCGCCCCTTCTTCACCACCATGGGCGCCCCGCAGGTCGGGCACTTCTCGTCGGTGGTGATCTCCTCCTCCTTGTCCGGCACGATCTGCTCGCCGTCGCGGCGGAAGTTCATGGTGTTGCGGCACTCGGGGTAGCCGGAGCAGGCGAGGAACTCGCCCATGCGGCCCCACTTGATGACCATCGGCTTGCCGCACTTCTCGCAGAGGTGCTCGGTGGCGATCTCCTGCCGCTTCACGTCGCGCATCTGGACCTCGGCCTTGGCGAGATCCTCCTTGAAGCCCACGTAGAAGTCGCCGAGGACCGCCTGCCACTGCAGGTTGCCCTCCTCGATCTCGTCGAGCTTCTCCTCCATGCCGGCGGTGAAGGTGACCTCCATCTCGCGCGGGAAGGCGCGCACCAGCTCGTCGGTGACCACCTTGCCGAGCTCGGTGGGCTTGAAGACCTTCTCCACCTTCTCCACGTACTGCTTCTCCTGGATGGTGGAGAGGATGGCCGCGTAGGTGGAGGGGCGCCCGATGCCGCGCTCCTCGAGCTCCTTGATGAGCGAGGACTCGTTGAAGCGCGGGGGCGGCTGGGTGAAGTGCTGCTCCGGGAGGAGCTTGCGCAGCGCGAGCGCCTGGCCCGCCTCGAGCGGCGGCAGGAGCCTCTCGGCGTTCTTGTCCTTCTCCTCGCCGTCGGCGCCGACGCTCTCCTCGGGGGCGGCGCCGGCCTCGTCCTCCGGCCGCTGCGCGCCGTAGACCGCGAGGTAGCCCGGGTTCTTGAGCACCGAGCCGGTGGCGCGGAAGGTGGCGCGGCCGGCGGAGATGTCGGCGGTGGTCTGGTCGTAGACCGCCGGGATCATCTGGCAGGCGACGAAGCGGTTCCAGATGAGCTCGTAGAGCCGGAACATGTCCCGCTCGCCCATCTCGTCGAAGTAGCCCGCGACCCGCTCCGGGGTCCAGTCGAGCGAGGTGGGGCGCACCGCCTCGTGGGCCTCCTGCGCCGCCTTCTGCCGGGTCTTGTAGACGTTCGGCTCGGCCGGGAGCAGGTCCTTGCCGTAGCGCTCGCCGATGTGCGCCCGGGCGGCGTCCACCGCCTCGGTCGAGAGCCGCACCGAGTCGGTGCGCATGTAGGTGATGAGGCCGACCGCGCCCTCGTCGCCCAGCTCCACGCCCTCGTAGAGCCGCTGCGCCAGCGTCATGGTCTTCTTGGCGGTGAAGCCGAGCCGGTTGGCCGCCTCCTGCTGCAGCTTGGCGGTGGTGAAGGGCGGGGGCGGGTTGCGGCGCCGCTCCTTCCTCTCCACGGTGGCGACCTGGAAGGCGGCCCCCTCGAGCTCCCGCACCAGCGCCCGGGTGGTCTCGCCCTCCTTCAGCTCGGCCTTCTTCCCGTCGAGCTTCGCCAGCTTGGCGCGGAACTCGGGCGGCAGCGCGGCGGCGAGGTCGGCCTCCAGGCTCCAGTACTCCTCGGGGACGAAGGCCTGGATCTCGCGCTCGCGCTCCACCACCAGGCGCACCGCCACCGACTGGACGCGCCCGGCCGAGAGGCCGCGCCGCACCTTCTTCCAGAGGATGGGGCTGATCTGGTAGCCGACCAGCCGGTCGAGGATGCGGCGCGCCTGCTGCGAGTCGAACTTCTTGCGATCGAGGTCGATGGGGGCCTGGATCGCCTTCTGGATGGCGTTCTTGGTGATCTCGTTGAAGAGCACCCGGCGCACCCGCGCGTCGCCCCCCTCGGCGCCGATCTCCTCCGAGATGTGCCAGGCGATGGCCTCGCCCTCGCGGTCGGGGTCGGTCGCGATGAAGACCCGCTCCGCCTTCTTCGCCGCGCGCTTGATCTCGGAGAGGACCTTGGCCTTGCCCTTGATGACGTCGTACTCGGGCTGGAAGCCGTGCTCGACGTCCACGCCGATCTTGGACTTGGGCAGGTCCTTCACGTGCCCGACCGACGCCTTCACGTCGAAGGAGCGCCCCAGGTACTTCTTGATGGTCTTGGCCTTGGCGGGCGACTCCACGATGACCAGGCTCGGACCTCCGGGGGCCGCCGCCTTGCGGGCGCGGGGCGCGGACTTCTTCTTCGGAGTGGCCGTGGTGGTGTCGGTCTTCGTCGTCATCTCGTCCTTTTCCGGCATCAGGCGCCGCCTTCGCGGCGCAGAAAGTAGTTTCCGGGGCGCTGCTCGCACAAGCCCTGCATTTCGAGCGAGAGCAAGCCCGCCAGCGCGGATCCCGGCCGCGCGCCCGCCTGGCGGGCCACCTCCTCGACGTGGCGCGGCGCGGCGCCGAGCGCCGCGAGCAGGGCCGCCTCCTCGGGCGGGAGTTCGGCGGGCGTCGCGGCCCGGACGGCGGGCAGGCGCAGCTGCGCGCCCATGCCGAGCGCGAGGAGCACGTCCCGAGCGCAGGCGGCCACGCGCGCCCCGTCCCGGAGCAGGCCGAGCGGCCCCTCGGAGAGCGGGTTGCCGGCCTCCCCGGGGACGGCGAACACCGGCACCCCCTGGCGCCGGGCGCACCGCGCGGTGATCAGGGCGCCGCTCCGCGCCGCGCACCGGACCACCACGACGGCGTCGCTCATCCCGCTCACGATCCGGTTCCGCCGGGGGAAGGTGAACTCGGTGGGGTGGGTGCCGTCCTCGTACTCGGCGCAGAGCGCGCCGCCCGCGGCGAGGACGCGGGCGAAGAGCCGGTCGTGGTGCGCGGGGTAGACCACGTCCACCCCGCACCCGAGCACGACCACGGTGTGGCCCCCGGCCTCCAGGGCCCCCTCGTGCGCGGCGGCGTCGATCCCATCGGCGCCGCCCGACACGACGCTCACGCCCGCCCGAGCGAGATCCCGGCCGAGCGCGCGAGCCATGGTGAGGCCGTACGAGTCCGAGTGGCGGGACCCGACCACCGCGATGCGCGGCGCGTCCGGCTCGCCGAGCTCGCCCCGGACCCGCAGGTGAGCCGGGCAATCCCTCACCGGGCGCAGGCGCGCCGGGAAGTCGGGCGCGTCGCGCGGGATGGTCCGAGGAACCCCCATGAGGTCGGGCCATATACTCGCGGGGTCCGACAGCGTCAAGCCGCGGCCGCTCGCCGCGCCGGCGCACGACCGCCCGGCAGCCGGCGCTCCGCCGCCGTGAATCCCCAAGGCAGCGAGGGGGGTTGGCTCAGTTCGAGCCGGCGCCCGCGGTGGCGGCCGCCGGGCGCATCTCCACCCGATCCCCCACCGCCAGCTCGAGCTTCGACCGGGTCACGAGCACCGTGGACGAGTGCTCGCGCGCGTCCACCACCACCAGCGAGCCGATCGCCTCGTCGGGAAGCGGCTTGCGGTCGAGCTCCCGCACGCCGGCGGGATCGACCGGGTCGCCCTGGCGCACCACCGTGAAGACGTTGCCGTCCTCCACGCCGTCGGCCGATCCCCGGTCCACGAACACGAAGTCGCTGGCGCCGATCTGGCTCACCTCGTCGAACTGGGAGGCGACGATGACGCCCTTCACGTCGGCGCGGTTGGGCTTCTCCGCCACGTGGCCGTTCAGTCGGTCGGCGTACGGCGACACCAGGGCGCCGCGCTCGATCGGCGCGTACGAGCTGAGGATGCGAACGGTCGCGACCCCCCCCTCCACCGAGAGGACCCGGACCGTGCCGATGATGCTCGTGCGCCAGCCGAAGGGCTTGTGGGACACCGGGTGGAGCACCTCGCTGGCCGGCTCGAAGACGAGGTAGCGCTGGCCCGCCTGCGGGGTGACTCCGGGCCCGAACCGCACGTAGGCCTGGTCCTCCGGCGTCAGGATGAACTTCTCGTCGAAGGCCGAGGTGATGCGCCCCGCCTCCTCGAGCTCCTTGCGGGTGATGAAGGTGTCGCGGCGCACCAGGCGGCCGGAGACCGGCGCCACCCCGATCTTGTACGGACCGACGACCTTCACGTCGTCGGAGGCGAGCTCGGGCCGCTTCAGATCGGCATCGCCCGACTCCTCGGGCGCCTGGGGGGCGGCGGCGTCGAGCTGGACCGGCGCGGGCGGCGCGCCCTTGGCCGGCCCGAGCCGGATCTCCTGCCCGGGGTTGAGGTGGTGCGGGTTCGGGATCTCGGGGTTGTACGACCAGACCTTGGGCCAGGCGTACGGGTCCTGCAGGTACTTGCCGGAGATGTCCCAGAGGGTGTCGCCCTGCTGGACGGTGTGCCGCTCGGCGTCGGGGGTGGCCGCCTGCGCGCCCGCCGCCTCGACGTCGGTCACCTCCCCCGACTCGAGCTTCTCGGCGGCGCGGCCGAGGTCCACGCTGCCGTCGCCCTTCGCCGGTCCGCCCGTCTCCTCCGCGAGCGCGGCGTCGGCCGCCCGCATGTGACGCTCGGTGCCGGCGGCCTGGACCGCCCCGGCCTTGCGTGCCGAATCGAGCACGGTCGTCGTCTGGCCGAGCGCCACTGCCGGAAGGAGGGCGAGGAGTGCGAACGGGCGGCGCGGGCTCATGAGCGGCTCCTTCGAGGGAAACACCAGAAATTCCGGGGAATCTTCGGGCCAAATGGGGGCCGAGTCAAGGAAGCGGGGCGATGAAGCCGACCTGCCGCCCGGTGCGCCCGGCGTCCCGCCGATGCGAGAAGAAGCGCGCCGGCGCGCAGGAGGTGCAGAGCCCGAGAATTTCGATATTTTCGGGGTCGAGCCCGGCGGCGAGGAGGGCGCGCCGGTTCGCGCTCCAGAGGTCGAGGTGCGGCCTTTCCTCCGAGCCGACCACCTCGGCGCCGAACTCCTCGCGAAAGCGCCCCGCGAGCTCGGGGGAGACCTCGTAGCAGCAGGGGCCGATCGACGGTCCGACGGCGGCGAGCAGGGCCTCCGGTCGCGCGCCCGCCGCGCGTGCGAGCGCCCTCGTCGCCTCGGCGGCGATGCGCGCCAGCGTCCCGCGCCAGCCGGCGTGGACCGCCGCCACCGCGCCGCTCGCGGGGTCGGCGATCAGGATGGGGACACAGTCGGCCACCGAGACGCAGGCGGCCTGTCCGGGGACCCGGGACACCACCGCGTCCGCCTCTTCGCGAGGCTCGCCCGGGGCGGGGTCGATCACCACCCGCGCGCCGTGGACCTGGCGGACCCGCCCGAAGGCGAGCCCGGTTTGGCGGCGCAGCCGCTCCCAGTTCTCCGCCACGCGCCCCGGGTCGTCCCCCGCGGCGCCGCCGCCGAGGTCGAGCGAGGAGAACGGCGGCGGGGAGACACCGCCTTCGCGAGTGGTGAAGCCGTGCGGGAACGCGGCGAGGAGCCGACTCTGGACGATCTCCATGCCGCGAGCGTAGACGACGCGATGGCGGCCGGGAAGGCGCCGAGGCCGCGTCGCGCTCGCGGCGCGCCTTGTCGGGCGGGAGAGCCGGGTGGTACGCTACCCCCTCGCACGCATGGTGCCATTCATCGAGAACTCCCTCGGGAGGAAGCTCCTCCTCGCGGTCGGCTTGCCGTCGCTGGTCATCGCCGGGGCCGGCGTGCTCTGGCTCCGGGCCGAGACCGCGGCCATGGCCCCGCACCTGCACCAGGTGGTCCTCGGGGCGGTGGTCGTGCTCGCGGTCACGATGTCGACGGCCCACTTCCTGGCGGTGCGCCTGCTGCTGGAGCGGCCCCTGCAGAAGCTCGCGACGGGCATGCGGCGGGCCGAGGACGGAGACTTTCTCTACCGGGTGCCGGTCGAGAGCGGCGACGAGCTCGGGCAGCTGGCCCAGCGCTACAACTCGACGCTGGCGGCCATCACCGACCTCCACGCGCTCCGGATCGAGGACGCGCAGTCGCTCGAGTCGCTGCAGCGCGAGCTGGAGCTGAAGCGGGAGCTCGAGGCGCAGCACCGGCTGGTGGACGAGGCGAACCAGCGGCTGCAGGCCCGACTGCGGGAGCTGACGCTGCTCCACGACCTCGGCCGGACGCTGGCCTCCACGCTGGAGCTCGACGAGCTCCTCCGGTACGTGCTGGAGCACCTCGGCCAGGAGCTGGGGTACGAGCGCTTCGTGATCTTCCTCGCCGACGAGCGCACCGGCGACCTGGTGGCGCACGGGAGCTACGGAGTGCGCGCGGAGGTCACGGGAACCCGCCTGCCGCCGGGCGAGGGGGTGGCGCAGGCGGCGGCCGCGGGCCGGGAGATGCTCGTCATCAAGGACACCAGCGTCGAGCCGCGGCTGGAAGGATCGCGGGTGGCGGACTCGCGCGGCACGCTGGTGGCCATCCCCATGCTCTACAAGGGCGAGTGCGTCGGGGTGCTCGACCTCTTCCGGCCCGCGCTCGACGCCTTCGCCGCCGAGGAGCTGCACCTCTTGCAGTCGGTCGCCAGCCAGGCCGCCATGGCGATCGCCAACGCCCGGCTGCTGGCGCGGGCGCGAGGCGAGGAGCCCCGGCCCGGAAAGCCGCTGGCGGCGGCCGGCTGAGCCGCCGCGCGCGGGCTACGGGGCGCCGGTGGCGACGTTTCCGCCGCCGAGCGGCTCCTGCCCGCGAGCGCGCTCCACCTCCAGCTCCGCCAGGCGGAGGCGGCGCGCCTTCTCCTGGAGCGCCGCCTGCAGGCGCTCGGTCTCCGCCATCCGGGCCGCGTCCCGCCGCTCCAGCTCCTCCTGGGCACGCTGGCGCGCCTCCTCCAGCGCGGACCGCGCCCGGGCCAGCGCCTCCTCGGCCGTCTGCGCGGCGAGCGCGGCGCGCCGCTCGAGCTCGGCGACCCGGGCCTCGGCCGAGGCCGCCTGGCCGGCCAGCTCCCGCTCCGAGCGCTCGCGCCGGGCGCGCTCCTCCTCGAGCGCCGCCGCCAGCGCCCGCTCGCGCGCCTC
>JAJXVM010000331.1 GCA_021782135.1 Myxococcales bacterium
CCTCGGCGCGCCGCTGAACAGTGTCCCCACCGAAGGCTGGTTCGGGCCCTGGGCGGTGGGGCCCTACGCCGGCATCTGGCGAGGGCCCTGAGCCCAGGGGCTCCGCTCAGCCCCCGAGCGCGGCGAGCAGCTTCTTCGCGAGGCCGCCGAAGGCGCCGTTCGACATGAGCAGGATGACGTCGCCCTTCTTGGCCTCCTTCACCAGGGCCTGGGCGATCTCGTCGGCGGTCGGCAGGGCCTTCGCCGGCACGCCGGCGGCGGCGAGCTCCCCGGCGAGCCTCCTCGGGTCGAGCCGCTCCTCCTCGGCGATCTGGGCGGCGGCGTGGGGCTCCGCGAGGAGGGCCAGGGCCGCGCCCTCGAAGGCGTGGGCGTACTGGACCTGGTGGATGTTCCGGCGGCTCGTGTTGGAGCGGGGCTCGAAGGCGGCGAGCAGGCGCCGCCCGGGGAAGCGGGCGCGCACGGCGGCGATGGTCTCGCGGACGGCGGTGGGGTGGTGGGCGAAGTCGTCGACCACGGCGATGCCCTTCGGGCTGCCGAGGAGCTGCTGGCGGCGGCGCACGCCCTGGAAGCTCCGGAGCCCCTGGCCGATCTCCTCCGCCGAGAGGCCGAGGTGCAGGCAGGCGGAGATCGTCCCGAGGGCGTTCTCGACGTTGTGGCGGCCCCAGACGCCGAGGGTGAAGCGGCCGATCTCCTTGCCGCGCCGCAGGGCGGTGAAGTGGGCCCCCTGCTCGTCGAACGAGAGGCCGTGGGCGACGAGGTCACCGTGCTCGAGGCCGTAGGTCTCGACGCCGCAGGCGGCGTCCTCGGCGAGGGTCACGGCGTTCGGGTAGCGGCTTCCGACGGCGAGGTGGCCGTGCTCGGGGAGGAGCGCGACGAAGCGGGCGAAGGCGCTCTCGTAGTGGGCCATGTCCCGGTAGATGTCGGCGTGGTCGAACTCGACGCTCGTGAGGATCGCCACCTCGGGCCGGTAGTGGAGGAACTTGGGCCCCTTGTCGAAGTAGGCGGTGTCGTACTCGTCGCCCTCGACCACGAACTGCGCGCCCTTGCCCAGCCGGAAGTTGCCGCCGAGGTCGAGGGCCACCCCGCCGATGAGGGCGCCCGGGTCGCGGCCGGCGCGCGCGAGCAGCTGGGTCCAGAGGGCGGAGCTGGTGGTCTTGCCGTGGGTGCCGGCGACGACGCAGCTCTGCCGCTTCGCGAGGAAGATCTCGCCGAGCGCCTGCGGGAACGAGAGCTGCGGGAGCCCTCGCTCGCGGACGGCGGTGGCCTCGGGGTTCACGCGGCGGATGACGTTGCCGACGACGACGAGGTCGGGGCGGGCCCGCTCGAGGTTGTCGGGCGAGTAGCCCTGGAAGGGCGTGATGCCCCAGGCGGCGAGCATCTCCGACATGGGCGGGTAGACGGCCTCGTCGCTGCCGGTGACCTCGTAGCCGGCCTCCTTCAGGAGCCCGGCGAAGGCCCCCATGCCGGTGCCGCCGATGCCGAGGACGTGGATGCGGTGGACGCGGTCGAGGTCGATCTCTGGGGCGGGGTCGCTGGAGGCGGGCTGGACGAGGTGGGCCATGGCGAGAGGCATCCTAGCGACGCGGGGAAAGTTCGGCGACTCCTCCCGCCGCTCTGACTTCAGCGCTTCGCGGCCTTGCGCCTGCTCGCGCGGCGGGCGGAGGCCTTGCGCGCCGGGCGGCGGCTGCCGGCGCCGCTCTTCGTCGAGGGGCCGCGCTTCGCGAGGGGCCGCTTGGCGCTGCCCGACCGCTTGCCTGCCTTGCGCGCGGCCGTCTTGCGCGGCACGGGTCGCCTCGCCGCCTTGGCCTGCCGCTTCGCGGCGGGCTTGCGGGCCTTCTTTGCGGCGGCGGGCTTCGACTTGCCGCGGGCCTTGGGGCGGGCCGAGGCGGTCGGCGCGGGGCCGGCCGGCGCGCGCCGCTCGAGCCAGGCGGCCACGGGAGCGAGCAGCCGCTCGCGCAGCGCGACGTCCTGCCGCATCCGCTCCAGGGTCTGGAGGGTGGCCTGCTTCGCGACGTCGATCGGGTGCTCGGCCAAGAACCGCTCGACCTGGTCGAGGTGGCGCCGCTCGGGCAGGGCGCCGAGCGCCTCGACGATGCGGCGCAGGAGCATCGGCGCGCCGCTCGCGCGGGCGAGGATCTCCTCCCAGCGCGCCTGGAGATCGCGCCAGAACGGGTCGCGGGCCACCGGATTGGCGAGGAGCGCCCCGCAGTAGGTCGCGAGGTCCTGGAGCTGCACCGTCTCGCCGAAGGCGAGCGCCCGGGCCCGATCGGCGAGCTCCGGCGCCTCGAAGGCCGCGAGCGCGTGGAGGTAGCGGCGCCGGAAGGCCGGATCCTTCTCGGCCTCGTAGTGGCGGAGCAGCTCGTCGAAGCGGGCCGCGTTCCCCGCGCGCGCCGCCATCGCGACCACCGCGTCGTGGAGGTTCGCCTCGATGGCCGAGGCGTCGCCCGAGAAGAAGCGGTCGAGCCGACGCGCCGCCTCGGAGACGACCCGCGGCCTGCGGGCCACGAGGCCGAGCGCCCGCACGAGCGCGGCGCGGCGTTGCCGGCTCCTCGCGGCCTCGCCCTTCTTCGCGTCCCAGCCCACCTCGGCGAGCTGGGCGGAGAAGAGCCGCTCGACGAGCGCGCCGAGCCGCTGCCGCGCGTCGTTCGGCCGCTGCGCCCTTCCGCCCTCCGCCGACGGGAGCAGTCGGTGCTCGATCACCGACAGGCGCCCCACCACCTCGTCCAGCACCGCGTGGTCCTCCTCGGCGCCGTAGCGGGAGAGCAGCTCGAGGAACGGCTCGACCGGCGCACCGGCGCGGACGAGCGCCCACTGATCGGCGAGCACGGCCACCCGCTCGGCGGGCGAGAGCTCGGAGAGCCGCTCGCCGAGGCGCATCAGCGAGGCCGGGTCGTAGTCCACCCGGTAGAAGCCGGTGGCGCCGCCGTTCGCGACGAGCCAGTCGATCTCGCCTTTGCCGGGAAGCTCGACCACCGTGTCTTCGCGGAGCAGGAGGCGCTGCTCGCAAACGGCCTTGCGCTCGCGCCAGCGGAGGACGAGCGGCACCGGCCAGCGCTCGATCGCGGCGGAGCCGGCCTCCTTCGCCCCGCCCACCCCCGGCTCCAAGAAGAAGCGGCGCTGCGAGAGCGAGAGACGTCGGCCTTCGAGCTTCGCGGTGACGAGCGGGTAGCCGGGCTTGCGGATCCAGCCGTTCGCGAGCTCGACCACCGGCTCTCTCGAGGCGGCCTCGAGCGCGCCCCAGAGGTCGTCGGCGGTGGCGTTCGCCTTGCCGTGCTTCCGCATGTAGGCGCGGATGCCGTCTCGGAAGGGGACCTCGCCGAGAAAGCCCTCGATCATCCGCAGCACCGCGCCGCCCTTCTCGTAGGTGATGGCGTCGAAGCTCTCGGTCGCCTCGGAGGCGTTGCGCACCTCAGCGTTGCGGATCGGGTGGGTCGAGCGGAGGGCGTCCAACTGGAGCGCGCTCGCCTTCGCCTGGTCGAAGTCGAGCCAGACCCGCCACTCGGGCCTCCAGCCGTCGACGATCTTGAACGACATCCAGGTGGCGAACGCCTCGTTGAGCCAGAGGTCGTCCC
>JAJXVM010000332.1 GCA_021782135.1 Myxococcales bacterium
AGCTCGTTCGCCTTGGCGGTGATGGCGAGCGTGGGCGAGGGCTTCACTCCGTCGAGACGCTGGGCGAGCTTCATGACCGTGGGACCTCCTGGGCCGGGGCGCGGGGCCTGCCGGCGGGCTGCGGGGAAAGACGAAGGACGTGCGAGAATACCCGATCCGGGAGGACCGGGAAAGCGCCTCAGGATCGCCGGCCCGCCGCCCCGCCGAACTTGGCCTGCAGGCCGGCGAGCACGTTCGGGGGCACCATGCCGGAGACGTCGCCGCCGTAGCTCGCCACCTCCCGGACCAGCCGGGCGGAGACGTAGAAGTACTTCTCGCCGGTCATGACGAACACGCTGTCGAACTCGGGGTCGAGCTTGCGGTTCATGTTGGCGAGCTGGAACTCGTACTCGAAGTCGGAGACCGCCCGCAGGCCGCGCAGGACGGTGTGGATCTTGCGCCGCTTGGCGTAGTCGGTGAGGAGCCCCTCGAAGCTGTCCACCTCGACCCGCTTCTCGTCGCCGAGCGCCTCCCGGATCAGCTGCATCCGCTCCTCGAAGCTGAAGAGCGGCTGCTTGGCGCGGTTGTTGGCGACCGCGACCACCAGGCCGTCGAAGATGCGCAGCCCGCGGTGGATGAGCGAGAGGTGACCGTTGGTGAGCGGGTCGAACGAGCCCGGGTAGATGGCGATGCGCGACGGCATGGGACCGGGAGTATGGATCAGCCGCGGCGGTAGATCGAGATTCCCGTGTCCCCGTAGCTCCGCCGATCCTCGAGGACCAGCCCCTCGGGCCGGTCCGGTGGCGGGCGGCGGGCGTCGTGCTCCGCGACCGCGATCCCGCCCGGCGCCAGCACGCGCCCGACCGACCCGAGCGCCGCGGCCGGCCCGGCGGCGTAGGGCGGGTCGAGGAAGCAGAGGGTGAAGCGGCCGGCCGGGAGGGAGGCCAGCGCGCGCTCGACCGGCGCGCGCACGATCTCGACCCGCCCGGCGAAGCCGCAGGCGGCGGCGTTGCGCGCGATGACCTCGGCCGCGGCCCGGTCGGCGTCCACGCAGACCGCGGCGGCGCCGCCGCGCGACAGCGCCTCGAGCGCCAGCGCGCCGGTGCCCGCGAACAGGTCCAGCACCTCGCCCCCCTCGAAGAACTGCCCGAGCAAATTGAAGACGGCCCCCCGCACCTTGTCGCTGGTGGGGCGCGTCCCCGCGCCGGGAGGCGCCGCCAGGGGGCGCCCGCGCGCGCTGCCGGCGACGATCCTCATGGCTCAGTGCCGGTGGACGTCGTCGATGTGGGCATACTCGGCGCTCTCGATCTGGATCGTGGTGTGGTCGATGGCGTAGGCGCGCCGGAGCCGCGACTTGACGTCCTGCAGGATGGCGTCGTTGCGCCCCATCGCCTCCGCGTGCACCACCACGTGGGCGCTCAGGGCGTAGAGCCCGCTGGAGATGGTCCAGATGTGGAGGTCGTGGACGGCGATCACCCCATCGGCCTCCGCCATGGCCCGCTCCACCTCGGCCACGTCGAGGTGCGCCGGCACCGCCTCCATGAGGATGTGCGTGATCTCGACGATGAGCCGCCCGGCGCCCCAGAGGATGAGGAGCGCGATCCCGAGCGAGAGGACCGGGTCCACCCAGGCGAGGTCCGGCCGCAGCCACATCAGCCCCGCCCCGCCGAGCACCGCCACCGAGGCCACGGCGTCGCCGAGCACGTGCAGGAACGCCGAGCGGGCGTTGATGCCGTGGTCGTGCTGCAGCCAGAAGAGGATCACCCCGTTCCCGAGCACGCCGATCGACGCCACCCCGGCCATGGTGCCGAGCGCGATCGGCGGGTGGGGCGTGCGGAGCCGCTGCACCGCCTCCCAGCCGATCCAACCGGTGATGGCGAGCAGGGTGGCGACGTTGAACTGGGCGGCCAGCACCTCCAGCCGCCGGTACCCGTAGGTGCGCCGCGGATCGGCCGGGCGCGCGCCGAAGACGACGGCGAGCAGCGCCAACCCGAGCGCCGCCACGTCGGTGAGCATGTGCCCGGCGTCGGAGAGGAGCGCCAGGGAGCCGGAGAGCCAGCCCCCGAGCGCCTCGGCCAGCATGATGATCGTGGCCACCGCCAGCGACAGGGCCATGTTCCGGGCGCTGCTCCGCTCGGATCCGCCGTGCGCGCCGGCGTGGTGCGCCGCCGCGTGGCCGTGTGCCTGGTGCCCGTGGTCGTGGTGGTGATGGGTGTGCAGCCCGCCCGTAGTCGCCTCCGCTCCCGCTCCTCGACGTCGCAGTCTACGCCACTCTCCCTTAAGATCGCGTACCATCGGCTTCCGCGCGAAACGCCACCTCCCGCATGATCCCACTCCGCCCGCCCGAGCCCACGCGCTTCGCGACCGCCCGGGACGGAACCCGCCTCTTCTGGCGGGAGGACGGCGCCGGCGCTCCGCCGGTGGTGTTGAGCGACGGGGTCGGCTGCGCGGGCTTCGTCTGGGCCCACCTGTTCCCCGCCCTGGCGACGCGCGGCCGGGCGATCCACTGGAACTACCGCGGCCACGGCCGGAGCGAGCGCCCGCGCGACCCCGATCGCATGTCGCTGCTCGACTGCGTCGACGACCTCTTCCGCGTGCTCGACGCCGCCGGGGTGGACCGGGCCGTCCTGGCCGGCCACTCCATGGGCGTGCAGGTCTCGCTGGAGGCGCACCGCCGCGATCCGGCCCGCGTCGCCGCCCTGGTCCTGGTCTGCGGGAGCTACGCCCGCCCGCTCGACACCTTCCACGACGCGGATCTGCTCGCCCGGGCCTTCCCGCTGGCGCGCCGGCTCGTCGACCGCTTCCCGGGGGCGGCCCGCTTCGCCTTCGAGCGGCTCGTGCCCACCGAGCTGCTCTACCAGTACGGCCGCTACGTCGAGGTGAACCGCCGGCTGGTGCGCCGGCAGGACCTGCGGCGCTACCTCGACGACCTCTCGCGCATCGACCCGGTGCTCTTCGTGAAGCTCCTCGCCAGCGCCTCGGTCCACGACGCCTCCGATCACCTGGATCGGGTGGACGTGCCCACCCTGGTGGTGGCCGGGGAGCGCGACACCTTCACGCCCATGTGGCTCTCGGTGCAGATGCACGCCCGCATCCCCGGGAGCGAGCTGCTGGTCCTCCCCGGGGGCAGCCACGTCGCCCCCCTGGAGCGGCCCCGGCTGCTCGCCGAGCGGCTGGGGCGCTTCCTCGACGACCGGCTCGGGCCGCGGGGCGACGCGCGACGCGCGGGAGGTGATCGGTGACGAGGCAGGAGAAGGCGGCGCTGCTCGGGAAGCTCGACCTCTTCGCGGGGGCCTCGGCCGAGGATCTGGACGCGGCGGCGGACGCGGCCGGCGAGGTGGAGGTTGCCTCCGGCTCGGTGCTGGCGCGCGCCGGCGAGCCCGGGGACGCGCTCCACCTCCTCGTCGCCGGGCGGCTCCGGGTCCGCGCCGGGACCTCGAGCGTCGAGGTGCCGCCCGGGAGGGCCTTCGGCGCGCTGGAGCTCTTCGCCCCGGCGCCCTGGAGCGCCAGCGTGGAGGCGGCCGCCCCCTCCCGGCTGCTCCGGCTCGGGCACGCCGAGCTCGACCGGCTCCTGGCCGGGCGCCCGGGGCTC
>JAJXVM010000046.1 GCA_021782135.1 Myxococcales bacterium
GGGAGCGCGACCAGGAGCCGGCGGCCCGGCCCGAAGCCCGCGGCGCGCAGCTCGGCGGCGAGGGCGCCCACCGCCAGCGCCAGCGCCCCGTACCCGAGCCGCACGCCGGAACCGTCCACCGCCGGCGCGTCCGGGGTGATCCGGGCGCGTTCCTCGACCCAGCCCGCGGGAGAGATCGCCGTCATGCCGCCTCCGCCTCGGGCTCGAGCACGAAGCGCGCCCCGCCCGCCTCGGGCCACTCCCGCCGGCCGAGGAAGGCCCGGGCCAGGAGCTGCGTGCTCGCGACCGCCATGAGCGCCATGGCGTCGGCCTCGGTGGCGCGGGACGGATCGGGCGCGAGCTTGGCCCGCAGCCGGCTCACCTTGGCCTCGTCGAACACGCCGGCCTGGCGGAGCGCCTCCGGCGAGAAGGCCTCGCGCGTCCACTCCGGGGCGGTGGGGCCAACCAGCGCGCCGGCCACCGGCGCGCGGTACGGGAACTTGGTCCGGGCGAGGAGCGAGGGCGGGAGCCAGCGCCGGGCGCAGCGGCGCAGCAGGTACTTCTCGCGCAGCCCGCGCAGCTTGAGCCGCTCGGGGAGCCGGGCGGCCAGCTCCAGCAACCGGTGATCGAGGAACGGGAAGCGCGCCTCGACCGCGTGCGCCATCTGCATCCGGTCGCCCTGCGCCGACAGGAGGTAGCCGGAGAGCAGGGTCTCCATCTCGAGGTACTGGGCGCGCGCCAGCGGCCGCCAGCCGGCGACGCGCGCCGGGATGGTGGCGAGCAGCTCCGCGACCGGATCGAGCGCCGCCGCGCCCTCGAGAAAGGGGGCCGAGCAGAAGCGCAGCACCCGCGCGCTGCTCGCCCAGCGCAGGAGGTGCGAGAACTCGAGCCGGCCGGGCTCGTCGAGGCCCGCGCCGTAGAACTGCTCCAGCAGGGCGGCGGCCCCACCGCCGATGGCCGGCAGCGACGGGTAGAGCCGGCGCAGCAGCGCCGCCCGCCAGCGCGCGGCCGGATCGCGGGCCCAGAACTGCCGGACCTTCGTCTCCTTGAAGAGGTCGTAGCCGAGGAAGGCCTCGTCGGAGCCCTCTCCGGTGAGCACCACCTTCCCCCCGCTCCGGCGGACGAAGTCGCTCAGCGCGAAGAAGGGCGCGGGGGCCGAGCGGAGCAGCGCCTGCTCGGCGTGGGCGACGACGTCCGGCAGGAGCGCCCCGGTGGCGCCGTCGGGCATCTCCAGGGCGCGGTGCGCCGTGCCGAGGTGGCGCGCGGCCTGCTCCTGGTGCGCGCGCTCGTCGTAGCGCGCGTCGGCGAAGGCGATGGAGAAGGTCGAGAGCGTCCCGCCCAGCTGGTGGTTGGCGAGCGCGCAGAGCAGGCTCGAGTCGAGCCCGCCGGAGAGGTACGCCGCCACCGGGACGTCGGCGCGGAGCCGGAGCCGCACCGCCTCGTGCAGCTGCTCCTCCAGCTCCGCCAGCGCGCGCTCCTCGTCGATCGCGCCCGCATCCACCGGCGCGGACAGGTCGAGGTCCCAGTAGCGCCGCACCTCCAGCCGGCCCTCCCGGAAGCAGGCCACCGACCGCGGCGGGAGCTGGCGCACCCCCTCGAAGCAGGTGCGCGGGGGCACCGGCGCCCAGAGCTGGAAGGTCTCCTTGAGCCCGCCGGGATCGAGCGCGGCCCGGACGAACCCGCCCGCGAAGAGCCCCTTGGCCTCGGAGGCGAAGGCGAGCCCGTCGGGCGTCTCGGCGTAGAAGAGCGGCAGGATCCCGACCCGGTCACGCGCGAGCCAGAGCGCCCGCGAGCGCGGGTCCCAGAGCGCGAAGGCGAACTGGCCGTTCAGCTCCTCCAGGCAGCCCGGCCCCCAGGCCAGCCAGGCGGCCAGCAGCACCTCGGTGTCCGAGCGCGTGCGGAAGCGGTAGGCGCCCTCGAGGCGCGCGCGAAGCTCGCGGTGGTTGAAGATCTCGCCGTTGAAGCAGATCGTCGCGCCCGTGGCCGGGTCTCGCATCGGCTGGGACCCGCCCTCCAGATCCAGGATCGCCAGTCGCGCGTGGCCGAGCGCGACGCCGTCGAGCAGCATCCCGCGCCGGCCGTCCGGCCCCCGGTGCCCGACCGCGGCGGTCATGCGCCGCAGCCGCTCCGCGTAGCGGGCGCGCCGCTCCGGCGCGCGCAGGCCGGGGGGGAAGGTGAAGCCGGCGACCCCGCACATGGCCCGCCCTACCCGGCCAGCCGGCGCTTGCGATCGACGAAGGCCACCACCCGCTCGAGCGAGTCGAGGTTCTCGGGGACCAGCTCGTCGTCCGAGATCGCGATCCCGAACTCCTGCTCGAGGAAGGCGACGAGCTGGGTCATGCCCATCGAGTCCACGATCCCGCTGCGCAGGAAGGAGGCGTCGTCCGCGAAGTCGTCCACGAAGAAGCTCTCGACGATGAAGCTCCGGATGCGCTGGCGAGGCCCTGGAGCGGCCTCCAGCGCGATCGGTCCGGTTCCCATGAGTTCCCCCTGGCGACCGCTCGGTTGCACAGCCGGTATCATGTCAACGACCCTCCGCGCCGCAACGCCACGATCGAGGGAGCGGCGCCGCCGTTCCGGCCGCGGCGAGGTCCTCCCAGCGGAGCCCGGTCAGCTCCTCGCTGCGGCGCCAGAGCCCTTCGGCGAGCGCTTCGTCGCGGGAAGCCGGCGAGGACGGGACCTCGGCGCGGTCGTCGAAGTAGCGCCCGCTCACGCCCGCCACCTCGGGCGAGGTCGCGAGGTAGAGGCTGGTCCGCGCGCCCTGTTCGGGGGCGAGGAGGCTTCGCTTGAGCAGGTTGCGGAGGCGCACCCGCAACCAGCCGGCCTCGGAGCCCAGGTTGGTGGCGACGGTGCCCGGATGGAGCGCGTTCACGGTCACGGTCGAGCCGCTCAGGCGGCGCGCCAGGGCGAAGGTGAAGAGCAGGTTCGCGAGCTTCGAGCGGCAGTACGCCCGCATCCGCTCGTAGCCGCGCTCCCCCTGCAGGTCGTCGAGGTCGAGCGTCCACCCCTCGTGGGCGTCGGAGGACACGACCACCACGCGCGCGGCGGGGCCGGCGCGGAGCCGCGGGAGGAGCAGCAAGGTCGAGGCGAAGACGGCGAGGTGGTTGAGCGCGAAGGTCATCTCGACGCCGTCGGCGCTCAGGCGGCGGTCCACGAACCGGGCCCCGGCGTTCTGGACGAGCACGTCCACGCGCGGGTGGCGGCGCGCCACCTCGAGGCACATCCGCCGGACCTCCGCCTGGGAGGAGAGGTCCGCCACCACGGTCTCGAGGCGGGCCGCCGGGATCTCCCCGCGCAGCCGGGCGGCTGCGCGCGCGCAGCGCCGCTCGTCCCGGCCGGCGAGCACCACCGTGCCGCCGAGCCGGGCGAGGCCGCGCGCCGTGGCGAGCCCGATCCCGGAGGTCGCGCCGGTGACGACGCAGATCTTCCCGTCGAGGGGCGCCTCTGGTGTCGAGCCCATGGTGCTCTCCTCTCGGCTCACGCCCGGTACGGGGGGAAGAACCGCGGCCGCGGCACCCAGGGGGCTCCGGCGCGCGCGGCCGCCGCGGCGCGGTCCTCGGCGAGCCCCCGGCAACCCTCCTCGTCGTGCACGAGGCAGGCGATCCGGAATGGGACCACTCCGCGCCTCGCGAAGCCGCGCTTGTACCGCAGCAGGCCGTCGTTCGGCTCGTACCCGCCCCCGAGCACGACGCGGCGCTTGCCCTCCTCGGCCGCCCACCGCATGACGGCGTGCTTGAGCAGGTAGTTCGGGCCGAGCGCGAAGGCGTCCTCGAGCGTGCCACCGAGGAAGTAGTAGACGTGCTCCGCCGAGCAGAGCACGAGGTCGGAGGAGACGACCCGCCCGCCGGCCAGGGTGTGGAAGAACGCGAAGTGCCCGCGCAGCCGGTCCCGGATCGCCTCGAAGAAGGACCGGGGGAAGAAGTACCAGGCCTCCGCGTGGTGCCGCTGCATGGTGTGCGTGTAGATCCGGACGAAGTCGTCGAGGCGCTCGCCCTCGCGGTCCACCTCCACCGCCAGGCCGGCCGCCTGCGCCGTCCGCACCCAGCGCCGCACCTTGGGCTCGTAGCGCCGCCAGACCGCCTCCGCGCCGCCCTCGAGAGAGACGATGACGTTCTCGGCGCGGGTCTCCACGCCGGCCGGGAAGGAGAGGAGCTGCTCGGGAAAGAGCGACAGGCGGGCGAAGGTGGTGACGACCCGCTCGGCCCGGCACCACTCCGCGTACGCCTCCCAGAAGCCCTCCTCGTCGTGGGGGAGCGCTCCGAAGGCGAACGGCCCGCCGTAACCGTACGGGGTGGCGGCGTCCCAGCGCCGCTCCCCCTCGCGCGCCCAGGACTCGGCGGCGAGCGGACGGAGCAACAGCGGGAACAGGACCATCGCGCCCCCGCCCTCGGCGGCCGCGCAGACCACCCTGTCACCGGGGCGCGCGAAGAGCCGGGCGTATTCGGGATGGGCCATGACGTCCCGGGCCGACCACTCGCTCCAGCGGGCGGCCCACTCCGAGCGCTCTTTCTCCAGGCTGGCGTCCAGGATGCGAAACCGCACGTTCAGAGCCTCCGCCGCCGAGCTTCCGGGCGACTCCGCTACAGCGTCCGCCAGCTCACCCCCGCCACGCTGAAGCCCGTGACGAGCCTGCGGATGCGGAAGCCCAGGTCGAGGTTGCCGTTCAGGGAGGGGACGTTGTCCTTGCGGACGAAGGTGTGACAGACCCGGAAGCCCTCCCGCTGCGCCCGGTCGAGGACAGCGTGGTTCACCGTCTCGAACGTGCCGAGACCCCGGTAGGAGGGGTAGACGAAGATGTTCTCGATCAGCACCTCATCCGGCCCGAGCGAGGGGTAGAGGCCGGGACAGGCCCGGGCGAGCGCGGGCGCGTCCCGGGGCCGGAGCAGCCACTGCATCGAGACCAGCTCGCCGCGCGCGTCGCGGCCCACATGGCATCCCGGCACGCCGGCGCGGTGGAACCGCAGCCGGGTGATCACCTCCCGGCGCGAGTCGAGGTCGAGGACCTTCAGCCCTCGCGCGATCTCGTCGAAGTCGGCCTCGCTGGCCTCCGTGAAGCGCAGGTCGGACCGCAGCCGGGGGAAGCGCAGGCGGCGGAGCGCCGCGCTCATCTGGTAGAAATGATCGATGTGCCCCAGCCGCCGCAGCGCGTACCGCGCCGGCGTCCAGAAGCCCAGGTTGGTGAGGACGAGCCGGCAATCTCGCGCTGCCGCCAAGGCCATGGGGGGAGCTCCTCCAACCCGCGGACTCACCGCCGCGGTGATCCCGGGACCCATGGATAGCCCGGCGAGCGCTCGCGCCACGTGCGCCCGAAGGGTAGGTCCCCAGGCGCACGGCGCGGCCCGTCCGGGCCCGGTGGCGCCGGAGCTTCAGCCCTCCGCCACCAGCAGCGCGTGGTTGCGCTTCCCCTTCTGGAGCATGACGTAGCGCCCGTGCAGCAGGTCGGAGCCGGTCACGGTCCGCTCGGGGGCGGCGATGGTCTCGCCGTTCAGGAGGAACCCCTTGCCCTGGATGCCGCGCCGGGCGTCGCCCTTGGAGCTGGCGAGCCCGCTGCGGGCGAGCGCGTCGAGGACGGGGAGCCCCTCCAGCTCGCCGCGGGCGATGCGCACCACGGGCAGCTCGCGCGAGAGCACCTCCAGCACCGCCGGGCCGGCCTCGCGCACCGGCACGCCGCCGAAGAGCAGCCGGCTCGCCTCGACCACGTCGCGGGCGGCCTCCGCCCCGTGGATGCGGGCGGTCATCTCCCGCGCGAGCCGCCGCTGCGCCGGGCGCTTCCCAGGGTCGCGCGCCTGCTCGGCCATCACCGCGGTGATCTCCTCGAGGGGGAAGAAGGTGAAGAACTTGAGGCAGCGCTCCACGTCCCGGTCGTCGGTGTTGAGCCAGAACTGGAAGAACTTGTAGGGCGAGGTCTTCTCGGGGTCGAGCCAGACGTTGCCCTGCTCGCTCTTGCCGAACTTGGCGCCGGTGGCGGTGGTGAGGAGCGGGAAGGTGAGGCCGTGGGCGCTCTTCCCCTCCTTGCGCGAGATGAGCTCGGTGCCGGCGGTGATGTTGCCCCACTGGTCGCTGCCGCCCATCTGCAGCTCGCAGCCCTCGAGCCGGGACAGGCGCCAGAAGTCGTACGCCTGCACCAGCATGTAGCTGAACTCGGTGAAGGACATGCCCGCTTCCATGCGGTTCTTCACCGAGTCCTTGGCGAGCATGTAGTTGATGGTGAAGTGCTTGCCGGCGTCGCGCAGGAACTCCATCAGGCCGAGCGGCCGCAGCCAGTCGGCGTTGTCGCGCACCCGGGCCGCGTTGGCGCCCTCGAAGGAGAGGAACCGCTCGAGCTGGGCGCGGATGCGCGAGACGTTGTGATCGATCTGCTCCACCGAGAGCACCGGACGTTCGGTGCGCTTGCCGGAGGGATCGCCGACCATGCCGGTGCCGCCGCCGACCACGACGATGGGCGTGCCGCCACAGCGCTGCAGCCAGGAGAGCCCCATCACCGGCACCAGGTTGCCGACGTGCAGCGAGTCGGCGGTCGGGTCGAACCCGACGTAGCCGGTGATCGGCCCCTCGGCGAGGCGGGCCGCCAGGCCCGGGGTCTGATCGTGGACGAGGCCGCGCGGGGTGAGCTCTTGGAGAAGCGTGGACATGGCGCGCGCAGATTACCGGATCTTGGCCGCGCGGAAGCCCTTGCCGACCACGTAGCACTCGAAGCTGTGCTCGCGGGTCGCCTCCGGCCGCACCACCTTCACCTCGTCGAACCGCTCCTGCAGCTCCTTCTTGAAGCCCGGGAAGTCGCCGCCCATGAACACCTTGCAGACGAAGGCCCCGCCGCGCTGGAGCAGCGCCTCGGCGGTGCCGAGCGCCATCCGGCAGAGCTCGAGAGAGCGGGCCTCGTCGGTGATCTTCACGCCGATGGTCTTGGGCGCCATGTCGCTGGTGACGAGGTGGTAGGGGCCGGGGTGGAGGGCGCGGATGCGCTCGACCGCGCCCGGGTCGAGCAGGTCCACCACCGCCGTCTTGATCCAGGGCTTGCCGAGGTTGCGGATGGGCTCCAGGTCCACCCCCACCGCCACCCCGCGCTCGCCGACCACCTCGCCCAGGACCTGGAGGAAGCCTCCCGGCGCGGCGCCCAGGTCGAGGACCGCCTGCCCCCTCCCCAGGAGGCGGTGACGCCGGAGGATCTCGTCGATCTTGTAGGCGGAGCGGGCCCGCAGCCCCTCCTGCTTGGCCTTCCGGTAATAGAAGTCCTTGGGATCGTAGGGTTTGGACATGCGAGCGCACTCTAGCAGCGTTCGCGGACCTGTCGAATCCACTTTAAGCAAAATTGACCGGGCCGGTCCCCTACACCGGTCCCTCTCCCCGAATTCCCTTTGTTTTCGGTGGACTGCATCGGTCCAGATCGGTCGCCGACGTCTTGACCGGAAGTCCCAGTCCGTGCGATGACACGTGCCCTCCCCACCCAAATCGCGCCCCAGTTGGCGCCGAGAGGAACAAGCAGATGGCGATGAAGATCACCGAGGAGTGCATCAACTGCGGCGCCTGCGAGCCCGAGTGCCCGAACAGCGCCATCAGCCAGGGCGACGACATCTACGTGATCGAGGCGGCGAAGTGCACCGAGTGCAAGGGCCAGCACGACGAGCCGGCCTGCGCGGCGGTGTGCCCGGTCGACTGCTGCCAGCTGTAAGCCGAGCCGGAGCGTTTCTTCCGGCATCTCGAGGAGTCTGCGATGGCCACCATCATCACCGAAGAGTGCATCAACTGCGGCGCGTGCGAGCCGGAGTGCCCGAACGCCGCCATCTCGCAGGGTGACGACATCTACGTCATCGCCCCGGCGCTCTGCACGGAGTGCGTCGGCTTCCACGATGAGGAGGCCTGCGCCGCGGTGTGCCCGGTCGATTGCTGCGTGACCGACGCCGCCCACGCCGAGACCGAGGAGGCGCTCTACGCCAAGCTCGCCACGGTGCATCCGGACAAGCAGTTCCCGCCGCTCGCCGACTTCCCGGCGAACCTGTCCCGGTTCCGCAAGTCCGCGTAGCGCCGCGGCGGCTCGGCTCGCCGCCGCTCGGAGGCCCCGTGTGCCCACAGGCGCACGGGGCCTTTCTGCGTTACACGAGCCGGATGGCGATCCTGACCGGCGGTCGGCTCGTCGCGCGGATGCTCCGGCGCGAGGGCGTCACCACGGCCTTCACCCTCTCCGGCCTCCACGTCGCGCCCATCTACGCGGGCTGCGTGGAGGAGGGCGTGCGGCTGGTGGACACGCGCCACGAGCAGGCGGCCGCCCACGCGGCGGACGCCTGGGCCAGGCTCACCCGCGGCGTGGGCGTGGCCATCGTCACCGCCGGCCCTGGGGTCACCGACGCCGTCACCGGGGTCGCGAACGCCTGGGCCGCCAGCGCGCCGCTGATCCTGCTCGGCGGGGCCGCTCCCACCTTCAACCAGGGGCGCGGCTCGCTGCAGGAGATGCCGCAGACCCAGCTCTTCGCCGGCATCACCAAGTGGAGCGAGCGCGTCCCTTCCACAGGCCTCGTTCCGAGCTTCCTCGCCCGCGCGTTCCGGGTGGCGCTGGCGGGCCGGCCCGGGCCGGTGTTCCTCGAGCTGCCCTGGGACGTGCTCTCGAACGGCGCCGAGGAGGAGCTGGCCGACCAGGCGACCGGCTACCGCACCTCCGCGCGGAGCCCGGGCGACCCGGCGCAGGTCGAGGCCGCGCTGGCGCTCCTCCGCGCCGCCGAGCGGCCGGTGCTGGTGGCCGGCTCCTCGGTGTACTGGGACGACGCCGCCGCGCCGCTCTCGGACCTGGCGCTCCGGGCCGGGCTGCCCGTCTACCTGAACGGCATGGGCCGGGGCTGCCTCCCGGCCGCGCACCCTTCCCTGCTGCAGCTCTCGCGCAAGGACGCGCTCGCCCAGGCCGACCTGGTGCTGGTGGTCGGGACGCCGCTCGACTTCCGGCTCGGCTACGGCGCGGAGCCCGGCTTCGCGCCCGGCGCCAAGGTGGTGCAGGTGGACGTGGACGCGGCGGAGATCGGCCGCAACCGACCGGTGCAGGTGGGCCTCGTCGGCGACAGCCGCAGCGTGCTCGGCCAGCTCGCCGCCGGGGCGGCGCGGCGCGAGGGGGGCGCGTGGCTCGCCGCGCTGCGCGAGAAGGAAGCGGAGCGGGCCGCGCGACAGCGCGAGTTCGAGGCGAGCGGCCAGCGCCCCATCCATCACTTCCGGCTGGCCCGCGAGATCGACGCCGCCGCCCGGCGCGCCGGCGACGTCACCTTCGTCGGCGACGGCGGCAACGTGGTGGCGGTGGCGGCCAAGGTGCTGCGGGTCGAGAGGCCCGGGCGCTGGCTCGACCCCGGTCCGCTCGGCTGCCTCGGCGTCGGCGCGCCCTTCGCCCTCGCGGCGAAGCTCCTCGCGCCGGAGCGGCCGGTGTGCGTCGTCCAGGGCGACGGCGCCTTCGGCCTGAACGGCATGGACTACGAGACCGCCGTCCGCTTCCGCCTCCCGATGGTGGTGGTGGTGGGGAACGACGCCGCCTGGGGACAGATCCGGGTGCCGCAGGTGAGCCTCTACGGCGAGGACCACTCCCCCGCGACGCGGCTCGCGCCCACCCGCTACGACCGCGTGGTGCAGGCCCTGGGCGGCGCCGGCGAGCACGTGGAGGACCCTTCCGACCTGCCCGCCGCGCTCGACCGCGCCTTCGCCTCCGGGACCGTCTACTGTGTGGACGTGGCCATCGACCCCGAGGCCGCCGCCGCGAGCGGCGCCGCCGGGTACGCCGTGTAGCCTCGCACCCCCCAGCCAACGAGCAAGGAGAGACCCCATGACCGCGCCCATCCGCCTCGATCCCGCCCGCGCCGCCATCCTCGTCGTCGACGTCCAGGAGCGGCTCTGCCCCGCCATGCCGCAGGAGCCGCTCGCCCGGCTGGTGAAGTACGTGCGCGCCCTCGCCGGCGCGGCGAAGGAGCTCGGGCTGCCGATCCTCGCCACCGAGCAGTACCCCAAGGGGCTCGGCGCCACGCTCGGCGCCGTCCGCGAGGCCCTCCCCTCGGACCCGCTCGTGAAGAGCACCTTCTCCTGCGGCGCCGACCCCGCCTTCGCCGCCGCCCTCGAAGCGACCCGCCGGCGGCAGGTGGTGATGGCCGGCATGGAGTCGCACGTCTGCGTCTTCCAGACCGCGCGCGACCTCGTCGAGCGCGGCTACGAGGTGCACGTCTGCGCCGACGCGGTGACGAGCCGGTTCGACCTCCACCGCGAGGCCGGCCTCGAGCTGTGCCGGGCCGCCGGAGCCACCATCACCACCGCCGAGACCGCCATCTTCGACCTGCTGCACGAGTGCGGGACGCCGGCCTTCAAGAAGGTGTCCCCGCTGGTGCGGTGATCCCGCTCGACCGCCGGCCGGGCGCCCGTGAATCGGGTTGACCCGCCCGGCGACGGAGTGTTAGGTAGCGGGTCCCTGTCGTACCGGGGCGTAGCGCAGCCTGGTAGCGCACTTGCTTGGGGTGCAAGTGGTCGCTGGTTCAAATCCAGTCGCCCCGACCATCTGAAGGCCGCGACTTCCGAGGAGAAATCCGAGGGGTCGCGGCCTTCACTTTTTGAGTTTTTCGCGCCCTGCATGACGGGTGCATTAACTCGCGCCGGCTCGAATGAGAGCGCGCGCTCGACGTGCTCTCGGAAGTCCTCCAGGTCGGAGTGGTCGTAGGTGGCCGCGGTGATCTCGGGTGACGAGTGGCCGAGGGCGCGCTGGACGGCGCCGAGGTCGACGCCGGCCTTCCGGAGCAGCGTCGCGTGCGTGTGCCGTAGATCGTAGAAGCGGAGCTTCCGCGGCACGGGTGAGACCCACAGGCGCATGCTGCAGCGCGGACAGCGGTCCTCGCTCGCGGCCTCGCGCGTCTCCTCGTACCCGCAGCCCTTCCGGCGGCAGATGAAGCGGTAGCCGTCGACGACGCCCGCGCGCTTCAACGCGCGGCGGAGGTGTGCGACGAGCAGCCAGCGCGTGTCGGGCAGGTAGGGCGAGCCGTCCGGGCGCGGGAACACGAGCGCGCCGCGCGAGGCCTCCATGGCGGCGGTGAGGTGGGGCCGGAGCTCGGAGACGATCGCCACCTCACGGGCGTCGCCGTCCTTGGGCAGTGACTCGGTCCAGGAACGGCGCACCGCAAGCGTCCACGACCGCGGGTCGACGTCCTCCTTGTGGAGGCCCAGCGCCTCGCCCGGGCGCAGTCCGGCGTAGATGCAGCACGCCGCGATCCAGCCCCACGGCGCCTCGATCGACGGCTCGGGGAAGGCCGCGAGCACCGGCAGGACCTCGTCGCGCCTCAGCACCCTTCGCAGCGCGTTGCTGGCCTTGGGAACCTTTCGCCGCTTCACCCAACGGACCGGGTTCTCGGTGGGCCAGAGGCGGTGCTTCGGGTCGCGAGCCCGCTCGAACATGCCGAAGGCAGCGGCGCGGAGGTGGTTGAGGCTCTGCGCCGAGAGCGCCCTCTCCTGCTCCTTCGCCGTGAGCAGCTGGTCGAGCTGATCGGCGAACGCGCCGCCGGTCGCGGCGCGGAGCTCGAACGCACGCAGCTCGCCGAGGTGCTTCTCCAGGAAGGCGCGGAACTTGTCGTTGGCGTAGCCGCGACGCTTCGCCCCGTACCGCTCCCACCACCAGTCCATGAGCTCGCCGAACGCGATCCGCTCGTCGGGCGCGGGCTCGAGGCCCTCGCGCTGGCGCCATGCCTGGCGCTCCTTGTCCTGCGCGAACCGGGCCGCCTCGGCCTTCGTGCGGGCCGGCGTGACCCTCTGCACGAGCCGCCCGTCGGCCGCGCGCCACATCGCGTACCACTTCTCGCCTCGCTTCGTGACGGACGACATCGCTCGCCTCGCTTGGGAGAACTTAGCCGCGCCTCCCCGGCGCGCCGCGGTCCACCCAGGCCCGGAGCTCTCCGGGGACGAACCGGAGCCCCCACCCGCCGAGCCGCTTCACGGGCAGCGTGCCGTCCTCGGCGCGGTGGTAGACCCAGCTCACGCTCCGCTTCAGGAACCTCGCCGCCGCGCGGACATCCCACAGCTCGTTGTCCGGCGGCAGCGCCGGCTCGCAGGCCACCGGCACGGCCACCGCTGGCGGCTCCTGCGGAACCCGCCGCGCGGCGCGCCACGCCCGCCGCTCGGGCGCGCTGCGCGGCTCCGCGGGTGCGGTGGAGGCGTCTGCGGTCCATCCGAACGTCGCCTGCGCCGCGCTTCGATGTGTCATGACCTGTCCCCTCGCCGACCCGAGGCATATTACGTTATGCCTACGACAAGCTCAACGCGCGGAGACGGCCTTTCGGGGTGACGGGTACCTGTACGGCGGCGGGAGCTTCAGCTTCCGCAGGTCAACGCGAGCGTCCCGCGCGTCGTCTTCGCTGGCCGCGTACGCCCCTCGGTAGCGGGCCTGCAGCCGCCCGACGTACGCGAGCGTCGCGCCGACGACGAACAGCGTCTCGCTGGCGCCGACGCGCTCGGCCGCGCGGGCCATGAACTCCGCGACCGTGACCCGCATGGAGATCGAGATGCGGACGTCCGTTGCGGCCTCGCCGCGCTCCGGAAGGTACGGCCAGGGACCGAGCAGCGGGGCAGCCTCCTCGGAGCTGAACCGGACGCCGAGCCGGCGCGCCTCCGCCTGCACCGCCTCCTGCATGAGCTGCGCGCGCTCGACGCCCCCCAGCGCCTCGCAGGCCGCGTCGATGACCGCTAGCTCCCAGGCGAGGAGCCGGATGGTCTTGACGATGCATCAGCTGCCGAAGGGCACCGTGACCTCCGGCATGATACAGCATGCCCGCGACACACCCCGCGCTTGTTCTGGCTTGTCGGTAGTTAGCTGTATATACCTACGTCCGAGAACATGCCTCTCGTTGCCGAACAGCTCCTGTCGATCGCTCGCCGCAGCGGCGTCATCCGCGCCAGCGACCTGCGCGCCAAGGGGATCGCCCCCGTGTACCTCACGCGCCTCGTCCGGAGCGGGGCGCTGGTCAGGGTCGGCCGCGGCCTCTACTCGCTGGCGGACGGGGAGCCCACCGCGCACCGAACCGCCGTGGAGGCCGCCCGGCACGTGCCGAGGGGCGTCGTCTGTCTCGTCTCCGCGCTCGCGCTCCACGAGCTCACGACGCAGCTCCCCCGCGCCGTGTGGATGGCCATCGACGTGAAGGCGCGCCGGCCTTCGACGGACGGACCCCCGCTCGAGATCGTGCGGATGTCGGGACCTGCGCTCACGGAGGGCGTCGAGGAGCGCGTGCTGGAGGGCGTGACGGTCCGGGTGTTCGGGGCGGCCAAGACCGTCGCCGACTGCTTCAAGTTCCGAAACAAGATCGGCCTCGATGTCGCGATCGAGGCGCTGCGCGACTACCGCCGCCGGCGAGGCAGCGTCGATGACCTGCTCCGGTACGCCGGGGTCTGCCGCGTCGCTCGCGTGATCCGCCCCTATCTCGAGGCGCTGTCGTCGTGAAGAAGCCGGCCGCGAACCTCGGCGCCTCCGTCCGCCAGCGGCTCCTCAACCTCGCCAAGGCGCGCGGCGAGGACTTCGACCTGATGCTGACGCGGTTCGCGCTGGAGCGGCTGATCTACCGCCTGTCCAGGTCCGAGTACGCGGACCGCTTCACCCTGAAGGGCGCAATGCTGGTAGCCGTGTGGATACCGGACGCCTTCCGCGCGACCAGGGACCTCGACCTGCTCGGCCGCGGTGACGCTTCGCCGGCTTTCGCCGAACTCGTCTTCCGTTCGCTGTGCCGCATGCCGGTCGAGGCCGACGGCGTCGAGTTCGACGAGGGCTCGGTACGCGCCGAGCTCATCCGCGAGGACCAGCGCTACGGGGGCACGCGGGTCAAGCTCCAGGCGCGGATCGCCAGCGCGGTGCTCGGGCTCCAGGTGGACGTCGGTTATGGTGACGCCGTCGTGCCGCCGCCGGCCGGGATCGAGTACCCGTCGCTGCTCGGGTTCGCAGCGCCGCACGTAACCGCCTACTCGCGGTACACCGTCGTCGCCGAGAAGCTTCAGGCCACCGTGGAACTCGGGCTCACGAACAGTCGCCTCAAGGACTTCTTCGACCTGTTCACTCTGTCGGCGCGGTTCGGGTTCGACGGACTTCAACTCGTCGGGGCCATCGCGGCCACGTTCGCACGGAGGGGCGCGGCGATTCCGCCGGGTCCGCCCGACGCGCTCTCGGCGCGGTTCGGCGACGCCCCAGACAAGCTCGCGCAGTGGAACGGATTCCTGAGGCGCGCCAGGGTCCGGGTTCCCGTCCCGCCGTTCCCGTCGGTGGTCGAGGCGGTCGCCCGGTTCGCGCTCGAGCCGCTCGACGCAGCCCGGCTTGGCAAAGACTTCGATCGCCGATGGCCAGCTGGCGGACCGTGGCGCTTTTGAGGTGCAACGCCGGCGGCGGCCCCCAGTGCGAGTCAGTCACTATTCGTAAATCCGCGTCGGCACCGTGGTGGCAGCCTGGTGACAGCTCGTTCGTGTCGTTTCGCCGGGTTCCGCACCGCTTGTCACCGCTCCGGTGACAGCTGGGAGCATCTGCCACCCGACAAGGCGCCTGACTTCACGCACTTAGCTGCACACGGAGGGTGCGTATGGTGTGTGGCCGTTAAGGACCCGAAGGGATCCCCACCTCGGCGGCGCGCCGACCACCCATCGCAGCCGGCCGGGAGAGCGTCCCATTTTGCGGCGGGCAGAGCCCGCCGCACATCACCGGCACCCGCTCTAGCACCGAGAGATGGAGCAGCTACTTGGTAGGAGCCGTAGAGTAGGACTCGTGCCGATGCGACGCACTTTCCTGCAGCGCGCGATCGGTTCGCCGCCGGGCACCGGGTTCGCCGAGCCATCGTGCTACGATGAGTCAACATGCGACGTCGCGACCTGGTACGAGCGGCTGCCTTCCTGCTGCTCGCCCCCATTCCCGTCCTCGCCGATCACATCTCTGAACAGTTGCATGCAACCGGGAAGGCAGAGACGAAGCTCGCTGGGCTTTCGATCACGAGGAGCGGCGTAAACGTGTCCGAGGCGACCAGGCTCTTCGGTGAGCCGACCGAGAAGAAGGTCGCCCCCAATAATCCCGTGTGGGTCGGGTATCGGTGGCAGCTGGGGAGGGCGACGCTGGAAGTGGGCACAGCCAACGGCAGGATCACCGACGTCTACGTCGCGGGGACGGCCGAGGGAACGGCGTCGAGAACAGGAGCCGGATTGAAGCTGGGCGATGGTCTCGACCGGCTGAAAGCCCTCTACGGCCCGAAGTTCGACGATCGCGTGTATCCCGACATGCACGAGATCATGCATCGAAGCGACCGCGTCCCGTACAGCGGCATTTGGGAGCGCCGCAGGGTCACGATCCAGTGGGCGAGCCCGGAGTACACCCTCACGGCTGGTATCGATGAGCGCGGCAGGATCGTTTCGCTCTGGCTGTTGCGACCGGAGTGTTTCCCTGGCGAGCGCGAATGAGGGCGCCCTGGAGCAGCCTGTGACCGCCGCGCGACAAGACGACGACGCGGTCCGCGCCGCCCTGGTGCGCTTCCTGATGGGGGCCACCTCAACGGAACAGTTCGAGGCCTGGGTGTACGAGTCACAGGCGCTCGAGCGCGTACTCGGTGCGGCTGGGCACGTGGAGATCGCCGAGACTGACTTCAGCAGCAAAAGCGCAGTCGCCGAACTGCGGGTCCGTCTCGAGCGCCTCGTCGAGCACCGCTGGCCGGGCGCCCGCGATCGCGCCGAAGCGCAGGTGGCGTGCGAGGGCATCATCGACGTCAGCGTCGATCTCGTGCGCGGCTGCGCGATTCTCGGCGCTCTCGCCAAGAGGGGCGTCGAGGGTGTTCTGACGGACTTCCTGGTCTGGGATGACGAGCTCGACGGCTACCCCACCGCCGACCGGTACGCGCTTCGGGATCCCGAGGCGCTGAAACGCAAGCTCGAGTTCGTGGAGGGGCTCCGCGACGGCATCGTACGCGCCGCACGTGAGGTCCTCGCCCACCGAAACCTATGGCAGGTAGATGAACAGAGCCGCCGCGTCAGCCTGCTCACCCACGAGGCCCACGACCTTCGTTGTATCTCCCGCCACGGGCGAAGGCGGCCAGGTCCCGCTCGTCGACCCGGATGGCGTGCGTGGACACGCGAACGTACGCCAACTCGCCGCGGTCACAGAGCCCGTAGACGGTGGCTGTCGAGGTCCGGAGCCGAGCCGCCACCTCCTTCACCGTCAGTAGGCACGGGCACGCACTCTCAGTCTTGATTTCTTGCATTACGGGTGCATTAACTTTCGAGCGAATGTTAGCAAGATCCGGCGACAGCATCGGGCGTGCCGAGTCCGAATTGCCGAGAAGTGGCGAGCCGTTGCTAGACTCTGCCGATGGTGACTCACCGTGAAGACGAGATTGGGGTGCAAGTGGTCGCTGGTTCAAATCCAGTCGCCCCGACCAATCGAAGCCCCCGAGAGCGTTCGCGAAAGCGGAAGTCCTCGGGGGCTTCTCTTTTCTCGTGCTGCCCGTCGCCCTGCGCCTTCGGGCGCGCGCCCCATCCGACCAGGTGAAGCCCGTCGCGTGGTCGCTTCCCTCTGCCCTACAGCGCCGCTCGCAAGCTCCAGCCGACGAACAGCCCATCTCCGAGGGTCGTCTTCGGCACGTTCTCGCTGCCCAGCAAGAGGGCGGCCCCGGTGGTCTCGAACATCGAGCGGGCGAAGACGTATCCGAACTGCG